>DAOUVH010000045.1 GCA_030667725.1 Candidatus Cloacimonadota bacterium
ATATTAAATAAGGTTTCTTAGAGTGAAAGAAGAATTAAATAAAGTCGTAGATTCTGCGAAACAAGAAATCAATAACGTTAACTCTATGCATGATTTAATGCAATTGAAATCTAAATATACCGGGAAAAAAAGCATCCTGAACAGTTTCATGCAGAAGATAGGTTCCTTACCTAAAGAAGAAAGACCTGCTTTTGGGCAGACTCTTAATATTGCTAAAAATCAGATTACTCAGTTGATAGCTGATCGAGAAGAGAATATCAAAGAAAGTGAATATAATAAAACATTAAAATCGGAATCTATTGACTTTACAATGCCGGGACGCAAGAGAGTTAAAGGAAGTTTGCATCCGATAACAAAAATATGGCGTGAGATCGAAGATATTTTTATGTTAATGGGTTTTGAAGTTGCTGAAGGACCTGATGTTGAGGATGAATTCCACAATTTTGATGCTCTAAATACACCTCAAGATCATCCGGCAAGAGAGCTTTCCGACACTTTTTATTTAGATAACGATGTTCTTCTAAGAACTCAAACTTCCACAGTTCAAATCAGAACTATGGAAAACCATTCACTTCCTATTAAAATTATTTCTCCGGGAAGTTGTTATAGGAATGAAAACGATGCATCGCATTCCCCAATGTTCCATCAGGTGGAAGCACTTTTTGTGGACGAAGGAGTTTCCTTTACCGATCTTAGAGATATGCTGAATATTTTTGTAAAGAAGATGTTTGGAGATAAGATTGAATTCAGGATACGTCCTCATTATTTTCCTTTCACAGAACCAAGTGCAGAAATTGACATTATTTGTGTTAAGTGTTATGGAGAAGGCTGTAACCTTTGTAAAGGTAGCGGCTGGTTAGAAATGGGTGGAGCCGGTATGGTTGATCCAAATGTCTTAGAAAAACTGGGAATCGATTCAGAAAAATTCACTGGTTACGCATTTGGCTTGGGAATTGATCGTATTGCAATGTTGAAATATAAAATTCCAGATATGAGATTGCTTTTTGAAAATGATATTCGTTTTTTAAAGCAATTTAGCTAATTCGCATAAAATATTAGGTCATAAAAAATGAAAATAAGTTATAACTGGTTAAAAAGGTATATTGATCTTAAGCTCTCACCAGAAGAATTAAAAGATAAAATGACTTTTGGAGGGATTGAGGTTGAAGCTATAGAAGAACTTGGAAGAGATCTTAAACAGATCAAAATTGCACAAGTTGTTAAGACCTCAAAACATCCAAATGCTGAAAAACTTACTGTTTGTCAAGTAGATGATGGAACAGAAACAAAGCAAGTTATTTGCGGTGCTCCTAATTGTGAAGATGGTATCAAAGTTGCCTATGCAGAAATAGGAACACAAATCCAGGATTACAAGATCAAGAAAGCCAATCTTCGTGGTGAAACGTCTTTCGGAATGCTTTGCTCAGAGCAAGAACTTGGAATTTCTGACGACCATGATGGTATTATGATCCTTCCAAAAGACGCTCCAATTGGGATAGATCTTGCATCTTATCTTGGAATTGAAGATACTTGTTACGATGTGGAAATTACACCAAATCGCCCAGATCTGCTTGGAATGATAGGTGTTGCCAGAGATTTATCTGCATTGCTTAAGCTTCCTCTTACTTTACCCGAAAGCAAATTAAATGAAAGCAATGAATCAATAGAAGATCATCTCTTTTTGGAAAATAAAGTTCCGGAACTTTGTACAAGATATACGGCAAGAGTTATAAAAAATGTTAAGATCAAAGAATCACCGGATTGGCTTAAAAAACAATTAATCTCGATTGGTTTGCGACCTATTAATAATGTAGTTGATATTACTAATTACGTTATGATGGAATTTGGTCATCCACTTCATGCATTTGACTATTCTCTAATTAGTGGAAAGAAGATAATTGTGCGTAAAGCTAAAAAAAACGAAGAATTTCCAGCTTTGGATGAAGTAACTTATAAACTTAAAGAAAATGATATTGTGATAGCTGATGAAAAGCGTGCAATTGCACTTGCTGGTGTTATCGGTGGTGAAAATTCACACATTACTCCTGAGACTAAAGACATTGTTATTGAAGCGGCAAACTTCTTATATTCTTCCATTCGAAAGACAGCAGGTCGCATGAAAATATCAACTGATTCGTCCTACCGCTTTGAAAGGGATATTACTGATGAAGTTGCTGAACAAGCAAGTCAGCGAGCTTGTGAATTGATCCTCGAGATAGCTGGTGGGGAACTTCTAAAAGGAATGTTAGACTCATTTCCTTCCCCAAAAAAATTAAGAATAGTTACAATTCGTTCTTCCAGAGTTAAAAAGATCCTTTCGATAGATATCCCTTCAAAGAGAATCATAGAATATCTTTCAGCTCTTGGATTGAATTTCTTAAATGAATCTGATGATAAATTAGATTTTGATATCCCTTATTATAGGAAAGACCTTACACGCGAAATTGATCTGATCGAAGAAGTGATCCGCCTTAATGGTTATAATAATGTACCAACATTTTTAAAATCTCAGAATATTATGAATAAACCTGTTTTCTATGCACGTAGGAAAGTGGAAGATACATTAGTAAGTTATGGATTCTCGGAAGTGATCAACTGGAATTTTGGCGATCCAAATAATCTGGATAAATTTAATATTAGAGAAAAAGATGCACGTAGGAATTTCGCAAAGCTCAAAAACCCATTAGGAGAAAGTTTCTCCATTATGCGGTCTATGTTGTTACCGAGTCTTCTGAAAAATGCATTATTCAATATAAATCACGGGCAAAAAGACATTAGAATTTTCGAACTGAAAAAAGTTTTTACAAGGAAAGATGAGAAACTTGCAACAGAGAAATTGCATCTATCCGGAATTCTTTCAGGCGAGCTTGATCCTGCTTATTGGAAAAGTAACACTCAACAGATTGATTTCCATGATGTTAAAGGAATAATGGAAGATATTCTTGCTGAGTTAAAGGTTGAGAACTGTGAATATCAGAAATCAGATGAACCTTTCTATCAGCCTGGTCTAGGAGCAGCGGTGATGTTAGATAGAAAGATTATTGCCAGCTTAGGTAAGATTGATCCTAAAATTGCTATAAAATTTGAGATTGATATTCCCCTATTTGCTTTTGATGTGGATCTTGAGGCAATTTTTGCAATGAATCTGTTTCACAACCAGATCTTTGAGAATATTCCAAAATATCCACCGGTACTCAGAGATATTTCTATTGTGATCTCAAAAGAACACAAGTTTGTTGATATAATCGATACAATACAAAAAGTTGGTAAAAGTAATATTTCTAAAGTTGTCCTATTCGATGAATTTGCTGGAAAAAACATTAATGATGGATTTCATAGTCTTACATTCAATCTTGTGTTTAGCTCAGATACAAAAACCTTGACGGATGAATATATTAATAATATTCTCAAAAAGGTAATTAAGGCTTTAAAAAATTCATACAATGCTGAGATGAGGTAAATATGGAAGAGAGATCAGTAGTTAGTTTGGATGAAAAAATTCAAAAATTAATAAATGTTTATACTGAAATAAAAAGTAAATATGCTGATGCAGTTGTTGCTAATACAGAACTCGAGAAACAAAATACTGCTCTTAGTGAATTTAAAAATGAAAATGAAGAAAAATTACTTCAATTAGTAGAGTCTGATAGTAAACAGAGAGAAGAAGTTGAATTCCTGAAAGCAGAAAACAGAAAACTTCGCGATCAGTTAGATGAATATAATAATAAAATGAAAGAGGCATCAACTAAAATTGATAGCATTTTCAATCAATTGAATGATTTATAATGATCAATGAAATCTATTGAAATTAAGATTCTTGGTAGAACTTATTATTTTAGAAGTGATGAACCTGAAAAGTTGATTGAAACTGCTGAATATGTAGATAATCAGTTGGAGAAGTTGAACGAAAGGTTTAACACAGTAGATCAGAATAAATTATTAGTTCTTTACGCATTGTCAATGACGGAGAAATATCTTTCGGAAATTGATGATTATAAGAATTTATCAGAAAAGTTTGAGCAGATCAATGATCTGTTAGATAAAATAGAGATTGGTAAAGAATAATTGCCTGCGGTATACGTGATATTATAGATATTCAGAACCAATTATGAATAGGAAGTCAGGCCCTTTGTGGCGCATGAGCCGGACATGATCTGGAGATGCAAAGCAAAAAACGGTAGACGTCCACCTTGTTCCAAGGTTCAGAAGTACATGGTACACGGTATCGCGGGTAAAATAAATAGATCAAAGTGAGGTAAGTAATGCCCTATATAAATATAATTTACATTGGGGGTGCGTTTCTGATCGGGATTTTCCTTTCCCTGATCATAAATTTCGTAAAGAAATCTTCTGCAGATAAAAAAATTCTTTCTTCAAATGAATTTGCTAAGAAGATAATTGATGATGCAAAACAAGAAACAGAAAATTTAAAGAAAGCTGCTGTCTTAGAAGCTAAAGAAGAATGGTACAAAGTTCAAAAAGAATATGAAGAAGAGATCAACACACGCAAACGTGAAATTTATACACTGGAAAAAGAATACAACGAACGTGTTACAAAACTTGATAACAGATTAGAAAATCTTGATAAGAAAGAAAACAAACTTCAAGAATTTGAAAATGAAATTAAAACTAAAGAGACAGAGATAGCTTCAAAAAAAGAAGAACTTGATGAACTGATCGAACAACAGAACACAAAATTATCCGAAATTGCCAGACTATCTCGAGATGAAGCAATTCAAATACTGAAAAATAACCTGAAAAATAAAGCTCGCAATGAAGCCGCTATTGAGATTCGTAGAATAGCTGACAACACTAAAGCGGAAGCTGATCAGCTTGTTGCTGGTATACTTTCTACAGCTATTCAAAGAGTTGCAGTTGATTACGTTTCTGAATCTACCGTTTCTGTTGTTTCACTTCCAGATGATGAGATGAAAGGAAGAATAATCGGTAGAGAAGGTAGGAATATCAGAGCTTTTGAACAAGCATCAGGGATTGATCTGATCATCGATGATACTCCTGAAGCAGTTGTTCTTTCAGGTTTCGATCCTGTACGTCGGGAAATTGCTCGTCTCTCTTTGGAAAAACTAATCCAGGATGGCAGAATTCACCCTGGACGTATCGAACAGGTCATCGAAAAAATTGCTAATGAAATGGAAGGCAATCTTGTTAAGATAGGTGAGAAAGCTTGTATGGAAACAAATATTCACAACATCTCTCCAAATATTGTAAAACTTATCGGAAGATTGAAATACCGCACAAGTTACGGTCAAAATATTCTTCGTCATTCTATTGAAGCAGCTTGGATCTGTGGAATTCTTGCAACTGAATTGAATCTTGATCAGGAACTTGCACGTCGCTGCGGATTCCTGCATGACCTCGGAAAGGCAATAGACCATGAATATGATGGTTCGCATGCCAGTCTTGGTGCAAATGTTGCTCGTAAGAATGGAGAAAGTAAAATTGTTATTAATGCTATAGAAGCACATCATGAAGAAGTTGAATATCAAAGTGTTTATGCAGTTCTAACGCAAGTAGCAGATGCTGTTTCCGGTGCAAGACCAGGTGCAAGAAGAGAGATGCTTGAAACATATATGAAGCGTCTTTCTAAAATGGAAGAGATCGCCAACTCTATAGAAGGTGTTAATAAATCGTTTGCTATTCAGGCAGGACGCGAGTTAAGAATAATCGTTGATCCTGTTTCGATTGATGATCAACATACAGCATTTATTGCTTCTGATATTGCAGAAAAAATTGAAGAAGAAATGCAATACCCAGGTCAGATCAAGGTTATGGTGATCAGGGAAACACGACAAACAGCGATTGCAAAATAATGAATGTTCTATTTATTGGTGATATATTCGGTTCACCCGGGAGAAACTTGATGAAAAAGTATCTTCCTGAATTAAAAAAGGAATTTGAAATAGATTTTTGTATTGCCAATGGTGAAAATGCTGCGCACGGAAAAGGAATAACAGAAAAAACAGCTACAGAATTATTCTTGTGTGGTGTAGATTGTTTCACCAGTGGTAACCATATCTGGGATAAAAAGGAATCAATTGAATATATAGAGAGAGAGCCGCGTATTCTCAAACCGCTTAATTATCCTGAAAAAGCAGTTGGTGCAACCCTGTATATAGCAAATGTCGGAAAATCAAAATTAGCTGTAGTCAATTTGATTGGACAGGTTTATATGAACCCGATTGATTCACCGTTTATTGCTCTTGATAATATCCTACCAGAAATAAAAAAGATTACAAATAATATCTTTGTTGATTTCCATGCTGAAGCAACAGCAGAGAAAAGAGCTTTGGCTTTCTATTTTGATGGACGAGTAAGTGCTATGATCGGAACTCATACTCACGTTCAAACTGCTGATGAAGACATTCTTCCAAATAAAACTGCTTATATCTCTGACGTTGGAATGACAGGTCCGCATGACTCTTGTATTGGTGTTGATAAAGATATCGTTATTAGAAAAATGATAACTTCAATGCCTCAACAATTTAAACCAGGAGAAGGCGGACTCCAGATAAATGCAATTGTGGTTGGAATTGATGAGAATACCGGAAAAGCAACTGGAATTCAAAGGATCCTGAGAAAATACTAATGAATAAACGATTATCCGGGAAAAAGATCGCTAAAGAAATTTACGCCAGGATCAAAGAAGATATTGAACTAAAAAAAATAACACCAAAATTAGTTATATTGCTTATCGGGAAAGAACCGGCCGCTGAATATTACGTGCAGAATCTGGAAAAACAAGGTTCTAAGATCGGTATAGAAGTTGAAACGAGAATTCTGGATATGTCAATTGATCAAAAAACAATATTAGAAAAAATCGATGCAATGAATAATG
>DAOUVH010000012.1 GCA_030667725.1 Candidatus Cloacimonadota bacterium
AGGAGTACTAAAATGTCAGGTTTTAAATTAAGTAAAGATGATATGAAAAAGATAGGTTCTGCTGTAAAAAAGGCAGAGAGCAAAACTTCCGGTGAAATAGCCACAGCCATGATAAAAGAGAGCTATAATTATGCGATCTATGAATTGATGTTTGCAGTAATAATAGGATTTGTATATTTTGTTGCAATGATGTTTTTTACCGGCAGTATTGAACAATTGCTGCAGGGAAAATTCTGGGATTACTCTGTGAACTACCTAGTTATGTTTTATGGATTCTCTACTTTCATTGTCATCACTCTCTTCTATTTTATCGGGAATATTTCCAGCATTGACCGGCTGATCGTTCCCAAAAAGATATTGATCCAAAAGGTTCAGGAAAGAGCTACTCGTTATTTTATGGAATCAGGAGTTTATAATACAAATGATAGAACCGGAATATTGATCTTTATTTCTATTTTAGAACGAAGGGTTGAACTGCTGGCAGACAGTGGAATAAATGAGAAAATTCCAAAAGAAAAATGGCAGCATATTGTTGATAATATCATTAAGGGTATCAAGCAGAAAGAAATTGCCTCACATCTTACGAAATCGATAAACGAATGCGGAGATTTGCTGGCAGAACACTTCCCCATCCAATCTGATGATAAAAATGAACTAACTGATGCTATCGACATCCTGGAGAAATAAGATGAAAAAGATAATAATAATTTCAATCCTATTCATTTTTGCTGCCAGTATGTTATACTCTCTGGATGTTCCAAAATTAAAAAGTGCAGTCAATGATTATGCCGGTATAATTAATTCTAAAGATGAGGAAAAACTGGAAGCATTGCTCCGAGATGTAGAAGCTAAAACTTCTTCACAGGTTGCCTTGCTTACTATCTCATCATTACAAGGTGAAAACCTGGAAGATTATGCCTTGAGAGTAGCACAGACCTGGCAACTCGGTCAGAAAGAATTTGATAATGGTGTTCTATTGCTTGTAGCATTTAGTGAGAAGAAGATACGCATTGAAGTTGGTTACGGACTCGAATCAATAATCACCGATGCAAAAAGTGGATATATTATTCGGAATTATATTGTCCCCGCTTTCAAAAAGGGAGATTTTACCGGCGGGATCACAAACGGACTGCTGGCGATTAGTGGTCTTGTCACAAAAGAATTTGAGATCACCGATGAACAGCTTGCAAAATATAATCAGCAACAAAAAGCTGGAAAGCAAAAGCAGATCCCTTTCGGACTTATCATTTTCTTATTTATGTTCATTTTTGGTGGACTGGGAAGAAGAAGAGGTGGTTTGTTTACAGCCTTGTTCCTGGGAAGTATGCTGGGTGGTGGTCGCAGCAGAGGTGGTAGTGGATTCGGTGGAGGTTTTGGCGGATTCTCCGGCGGTGGCGGCGGCTTCGGTGGCGGTGGTGCTTCCGGTGGTTGGTAAAGTAAACTACAATTTATTAGTTAAATAAAATTATGCTGCGGTAATTCCGCAGCATTTTTTATTTCAACAACAAGCACTTTTTAATGGCTTCTGTTTTACCATTCATATTTAATTTATACAGGTAAACACCTGAACTGACTGGCTTACCAGATTCATCATCTCCGTTCCAAATTGCTGATCCTTCGTCTCCGCTCAGGATGACAGATAAATTTTTCACTTTCTGACCTTTTACATTGTAGATTTCGAGAGTCACAAACGAGTACGTTTGTGTTACGGAAAAGGAGATAGTAGTGGAAGGATTAAAAGGATTGGGATGATTGGCAAGTAGAATTTCTTTATCAATAATATCAAACTCATTAGCAGAAACAAACGGTTCCCAGCCGGCAAGGGTTGCCCATAACCACCAGGAAGCATAAGCTTTACGATTAGCATTCAAGGGTTCACTGTGCGCCGAATTGCAATCATACCAGTCAACATTCACAGTGTGAGAATTTTGCCATTCGATAGCCCAGTTGCCTAACTGAGGTCCGGTGACAGATTCATAATAGTTGCAGTTATCATGAGGAAATTCGAAAAATGTTCCGTCAGGATCGTAACTTTCAATAGCTGCGAAATCATAAAGAACTTTATTATTAGCTATACAATAATCCCAGACCATCTGGTTTGCGGCTTTATTATTTGCATCATCATAATGATCTACATGACCAGTCATATAAATAAAACTAACCTCCGGATAATCTACTTCCAATTGAGCCATTGGAATTAAATATTCACTGTCGAGTGTTCCCGCTGCATACTTATCATCAATCTGACCACACCATGACCAGATGATGACATTTACATCCGAATTTACCGGATTATCCAAATAAGCTTCTGTTTCGTTTACCCATTGTGGGTAATAACCACAATCTCCGGACATCGCATAATCGTGAAGGTCCAATGCTCCACCTGTTCCGCCATTATTCCAGGCAAATATATCTGTGGGAAACGAAAGTCCCAGTCCGCCGCCATTGGCAAAACCGATCAATCCAGACATGCCGTCGGTTAACTGACTGCCATGAGATGTATGCCCGTAAGCAATGTGAAGATCGGCTTTGGCTTGATTTATTGCCGATTCAGGAATCTGGGTAATATCGGTGCAATTGTGATCAATTATCACCGCAGATATTGCAGAGATTGTAATGGTAGATAATAAAACTATTATTAATATTCTTTTCATTTTACATTCCTCCATTTTTTTGCATTCTCTTATTAGATAATCGGTAGCAAGTTTTGTAAATCCGCTGGGACTGGGAATTCGACATAATGTATCTGTTTGTTTTACTGACAGATCGATATATTTCTTTTTTATATTCACGAAATCTCCACTAATTAAACGTATTGAATATCGCTTCGGATCATTGAGAAAAACTTTAAATCAGCATAATCATCTTCAATGAAAATCTTCTCTCTCATAATTCCTTCCAGGTGCATTCCTGCTTTCTCCAAAACTTTGCCGGAAGCATGATTGCTCTTCAAACAAAATGCTTCCATCCTGTTTATACTGGTTTCTTTGAAGATGAAGGAAATTATTTTGATAAGAGCTTCTGTCATAAGACCTTTATTGTGATGTTTTGGCAGCAACATATAATGCACTTCCAGGCACATAAACTCTTCTTTAAAATTAATGAATTCTATAATTCCGATCAACTTTCCGCTTTCTTTTAATTCAATTGCAAAACAGCTTGGCTCATTATTTTCGTAGGAGCTGAGAATTTCTTTAATATATTGAGTAATATCTTCCATATTATTCAGATGATTCCATACCATTCTTCGTTGTATTTTAGAGTTGATAAGCAAATCAAACAAATCCATTTTATCTGTTTCAGTAATTTTTCTTAGAATCAGTCTTTTAGATTCTACTGTAGGATTATAATCCATAATAATCTCCTTTCGAACAATACTAATTAATTAAGATCAAACCATTTCATGAACCAAAATCTGTAAACCATTATTAGTGTGCTTCACCCCAATTATCACCGCAGATATTGCAGAAATTGTAATGGTAGATAATAAAACTATTATTAATATTCTTTTCATTTTACATTCCTCCATTTTTTTCTTTAAATTGGATTTACTTTTTTCATTTCAGCAGCAAACACTTCTTAATTGCTTCTTTTTTTCCATTTACGTTTAATTTATACAGATAAACACTTGAACCAACTGGTTCACCCGATTCATCATTTCCATTCCAGATAACTGAATGCTGACCTGATGATAGTTGATCGCTGACAAGCTGTTTCACTTTCTGACCTTTAATATTATAAATAGAAATATCAACTTCACTCTCATTTGAAATTGAGAAAGAAAACGTGGTTGTTGGATTGAAAGGATTGGGGTGATTGGATAATTGATAATTTTGATCACTTACATTTGGAAATAAGTAATCATTTGCACCAACTTCAGAGCCCAACCTGATAAGATACACATCTTTATTCCCAGCACCATAAACTTCGGAAAATCCTGCAATAATATATCCATTTTCATTTATGTTCTGTATCGAATATGCCCCATCTTCCTCACTTCCTCCAAAAGTAATATCCCAAATTAATTCTCCACTCCCATCAGTTTTAACGATCCATGTATCATCGTTTCCTGCACCAAATGATCCTGTAGAACCAACCATAATATACTCATTGTTATCTGTCAGTAATAGATCCCACGCATTTTCATCTTCAGAACCACCATAAGAATTAGACCATTCTAACTCACCATCTTGATCAACTTTAATCAATAGTGCATCAGCATTACTTGTACCAGCAAGTTCTGTGTAACCAGAAATTATGTATCCACCATCCTCAGTCTGCAAAACAGAGTTACCTCTCTCTACATCAGTTATATCAAAAGTGCTTTCCCACATTAGCACACCATTTTGGTCTGTCTTTACTAGCAAAACATCGATATCAGAACCATCAATTTCAGTCCAACCAACGATAACAAATCCTCCATCAAGTGTTTGTCGTAGAGATATTGCCCCCTCATTAGCTGTACCACCAAAAGTATAATCCCATATTAAATTTCCATCGAGATCTATTTTGAATAACCACATGTCAATAAGACCTGAACCGTATGAGGAAGTAATTCCGGCAATAATGAATGAGCCATCAACAATCTGGATTATAGACGTTGCAAATTCATTATTTTCTCCACCATATGTATTTTCCCAGGTAATATCTCCATTTTGATCAGTTTTGATTATCCAGACCTCATCATTTGAATCATCAATAAGCGTCAAACCTGCAACGATAAAACCACCATCTAAGGTTTGGATAACAGAGTTACCTCTATCTCTTAATTGATTATCAAAAGTATGTTCCCATGTAACATTTCCGTCTGAATCGGTTTTTGTAAGAATGATGTCTGAATCATTAAAGGGTCCGATAGTTCCTACAATAATGTATCCTCCATCGTTCGTAACCTGAATTGAACGAGCAATTTCATCTTGATCTCCACCAAATGTTTTCGTCCATAAAGTATCGGGTGGATTTTGAGCAAAAATAATTATTGGGAAAAGTACCAAAATTAATATTAATTTTTTCATCCTCATCTCCGTTTTTGTAAGCAACTAATTTTTGTTTCTAAGCAAAGCCGAATTTGGCAAAACAAAACTTAAGTGTCAATTAGAAAATAGCTTGGTGATTCAAAAGTTAATTTGTTGAGAGGAAAATAAAGAGATAATTTGTAAGATAACTTCATACTTCGACTAAGCCTGTCCTGAGCTACGTCGAATGGTTCAGCATTACAAAGTTTCTCTCACTAGCTTCTTATGTTCCTTCTCTCATGAGAGAAGGACACGCCTTCGTAAAAAAACTATGGCGGTGCAAACAGCAGGATGAGTTACAGCAGTAGGTTTTATTTTGTAACTGTTTCCAAAGCAATCTCAATCATTTTAGAAAAACCTGTTTGTCTCTCTTCACTGGTTGTTGCTTCACCATGCACAATCTGATCACTTACTGTAAGAATGGTAAGAGCATTAACTCCATATTTTGCAGCGATACTGTACAGTGCAGTGGCTTCCATATCTATGCCAAGAATTCCGTATTTTGCCCAGATCTTCCAGAAATTCGGATCATCAGAATAGAAGATATCAGAAGAGAGTACATTCCCAACATGAACCTGCATCTTCTTTTCTTTTACAACATTATAAGCTTTCAGCAATAACTCAAAATTGGCAATTGCTGCAAAATCTGCTCCACCAAAAACAAGTTTGTTAGTTTGTGAATCGGTAGATGCTCCTTCAGCTAAAATTACATCTCTCAAATTTATTTCAGGTTTAATAGCACCGCAGCTTCCAATTCTAATAAGATTCTTTACACCGTAATCTCTAATCAATTCAGTCACGTAGATCGACATTGAAGGAATTCCCATTCCGGTTCCCTGAACCGATATTCTTTTACCTTTATAGGTTCCAGTATAACCAAAAATATTGCGGACTTTATTGTAACAAACCGCATCTTCCAAATAATTTTCCGCCACAAATTTTGCTCTTAACGGATCTCCTGGTAAAAGTATGGTTTCGGCGATCTCTCCCTTTTTTGCTTCCATATGTAAACTCATTTTATCCTCCTTTTTGAATTACCTAAATTAAGGGTTCTGCATAATTCATTTTGAAACCACTAAAGTGGTTCAGTGCGAGTTTGGTTTCATTTCATCCCACAGTTAATCCGGCAGCTGCCGGATAATGTTATAGTGCTTATTGAATTAACCCACAACTTCAGTTGTGGGAATAATCAAACCCACGTATGAAAATTTCAACCATTTTAATGGTTTCTGAAATTTTGCCTAATTATGCAGAACTCATATTACCTAAAATATCCTCTTTTTTCTATCTTGAATCAGAATGTAATATTTTTCTTTCATTGCATCAGATAGAAAGCTAATACTGATGAGATCATTCCATTTCGCATAACAGGAAAACATTCTCTCAAATTCTTCTTCAATTTTCCTTGTGGGAATCCCCATTCTTTCTTTGCTTAAATAATCTATCAAATCGTAACGCTCAATTTTATTTTTTTTGCCGGCAATGGGCAAAGCAATCTCTTCAATAGGCTTCTGCAGTGCAATCGTTGTATTCAACAAATCATAAGCCGGGCTCATTTCCACTTTTCTATTCCTGGTAATGAGTGAAAAATTCTTTAAATGCATGTCTTCATTCCCAATTAGAAAACTGAAGAGAATTCTTCTCAATAATTTGATTTTTTCTAGAATAGGAAATGTACAGAATTCATTGATGATATTGATAACACGCTCCATACTGGAATTGTATTTTGTATTTCTTGTAGCACCAGAAAGCTGAGCGAAATCCTCCAATGCAAGTTTATTGCTGTGTCCTTTTCTATCGAAACGACGAATTGCGTAATTTAACACATTCCCTTTGGAATAGATCAAGCCATGCCAGGGAATTTCAATACTGCAGATCTTTGCCATTTTCATTGATAGATCTTCGTTTTGCGGAAGTTCAGGATAAAGATCGTTTGGAGGTTTTAGAATAAATATACCTTTAATATCAACAATTTCGAATTGTTGTTTTTTGATATTCAATCTCATACTCAATTTCGGTTGGACACCCTGGATGGACATTTTACCAGCACGACTCAGATATTCCTGGCGTATTTCAGAAAGTGATAAAGGAATTTCTTTGAGTAAACCCAATTTAGGAGATAGAGATTGTAATCCGGCAACTGAATAATTTCCGGAATCTATTTGCTGATAAGTTATCGGACATTTCATTCTTTTATTTCCTCTACAACTACAGCTCCTACCAGATCAGACCCAACTACCAATAACTGACCGAAAAAATCATCCGCATCTAATTTAAATTTTTTCAATAGAACTTCTAACATGATACCTTCCGGAAGTAACCCATCAAAAAACGCAGGAAAAAATTCAAAAATATACTTCTCTTTTCTAACTGGAAGCGTAAGAGAAATTGGTTGTCCGGAATAGCCTGGAAAATAATTGATTTCAAAGCCTTTATCTAATTCTATAAATTCTGCCGCTTGTGTTTTGTTTACCGAGATTAAAGCTTTACGATTCATTCTCTCTCCAATACTCCATCAATGAGCTTTGAAATTCCAACTTAATATTCAAAATTGAACAGATTTTAATTAGTGTTTCTATTCTGAAATTGCTTTTCCCTTTTTCCAGATCGAAGACAGCGGTTTTACCAATTCCTGCCAAATCTGCCAGTTCCTTTTGGGAAAGTCCGGCTTGTTTCCGATGAAATTGGACTATGCTCCCGATTGTTGCTAATTTCATTTCCACCCCTACCATACCGCTATTGCGGTAAATACAATTCAATTTCTCCGCAGTACTGAAAAATTGTCAAGTATTTACTGTTTTTGCAGTAATTACAAGATGTTTAGATATATAATATCAGAAATTTCAATAATATTACTGATATACCGGTAATTTACTTTCTGTTAAATACAGATATCAAATTAAACCAACTATTTTAAATTCCGTATCATGTACGGATTGGTATAAATATTTTTCATTTTCAAATCTCCCTGTGGCATCTTATGTTCCCTCGCCTGTGATTAATGAGCAGGAGAGGGACAGTAGGGTGAGGTAGATCAATGTGCTTCATACCAATTTTGCCCGATTCCAACATCTACAATTAGCGGAACAATATATCTATATTTCTCTGGTACTGCCTTCTCCATCTCTTCAATAATAAGTTTTTTTGCAGCTTCCAATTTATCCTTATCAATTTCAAAAACGAGTTCATCATGAACTTGAATTATCATTTTTATATCTGGGTTATTCTTAATTTTTTTATGTAATGATATCATGGCAACTTTAATGATATCGGCAGCACTTCCCTGAATCGGCATATTGGTTGCAACCCGCTTTGCACCTTCCGCCAGCATTTTATTGGAACTGTATAGATCTGGCAGATAAAGCTTCCTACCATAAATTGTTGAAACATATCCATCTATTGTTGCCTGCTGAATACCGGAATGCAGATATTCTTTGATCGTAGGAAATTTATTGAAATAATTCTCGATAAATTCTTTGGCTTCTTGGCGCGAAATATCCAATTCCTGTGAAATCCGGAATGATCCCATTCCATACATAAGCCCAAAGTTAATGATCTTCGCATATCTTCGCTGATCATGCGTAACTTCATCCTTGGAAACATCAAAGATAATGCAGGCAGTTTCACGATGGATATCCTGTTTGTTATTAAAAGCATCTATCATCTTATCATCACCGGAAAGAACCGCCAAAATCCGGAGCTCGATCTGAGAGTAATCAGCAGCCAATATCACATGATCGTCATCACTGGCACAAAATGCTTTCCGAATCTCTCTTCCCATTTCAGTTCGTATGGGAATATTCTGCATATTCGGGTTGGAAGAGGATAACCTCCCGGTGGAAGCTACCGTCTGATTGAAGGATGAATGCACTCTTCCAGATTTTGGATTTATCATCTCTGGAAGAGCGGAAACATAAGTTGATTCCAGTTTTGAGATCTGTCTGTACTCGATAAGAAGCCTGGCAATTTCATGCTCTTTTGCCAGAGATTCTAAAACTGTGATATTTGTGGAATATCCTGTTTTTATCTTTTTCTCCGGTTTTATTCCCAGATCTTCAAAAAGGACTTTAGATAGCTGCTGCGGAGAATTTAAATTGAATTGTGAACCAGCTAATTCAAAGATCTCTTGTGTTAACTCACCTAGTTTTTTCTGATTTCGCTTTGAAAATTCAGCTAATATTTTCCTATCAATGTAAACACCATTTTTCTCCATATCAGCCAAAACAAAGATAAGTGGTAACTCAATAGATTCGAAAAGTTCATAAAGCTCATTTTTCTTTAATTTTTCTAAATAGCTGTTATATAATTTGAAGGTTACATAGGCATCTTCGGCTGCATATTTAGCAGCCTGATCAGTTGAAACCAGATCAAAAGTTATTTGCTTTTTCCCTTTTCCGATAAGCTCAGAGATCGGTATCATTTCATGTCCAAATTCTTCTAAAGCACAATTTGCCAGTGAGTGTCTGGAGGTTGGATTTATCAGATAATGTGCGATCATCGTATCGAAAATATTCTCCTCGATCTTCCAACCTGCATTCTCTAAAACTAACAGGTCATATTTAGAATTATGAGCAACAAGAATCTTACCTTTGAGTTTATTCTTTAATTGAGTTATTACTTCTTCAGCATCAAGATTCTGTGCCATTTGATGCTTAAGAGGAATGTAATGAGACCTGCTAACATCGGCACAAATTGAAATCCCAACCAACTCAGCCAGGTGCGAATCTTTGGAGGTTGTTTCAGTATCAACAGCAACAATCTCCGCTGAATCCAGTGATGATAACATCTGGGCAAAACTCTCTTTTGTATCTGTTAGAATTGTTTGATATTTTAGTTCTGTTCCGTTCGTATTAAAATCAAACTCACTTTCGAAGCTGAGCACCTCTTTTGTTTCCGGTTCAGTTTTTGGTTGAGAAAACAATTTTTTTATCTTTTTGGCAATCGATGAAAGTTCAAAGTCATTCAAAATATCAATACCGTTCTGTAATTTGATCTTATCAAAGCTAAGCTCTTCATCCGGTATTTCAATAGGAACATCTCGAATGATCGTAACCAGTTTTTTAGAAAGATATGCATCTTCTTTATACCCGGTTAGCTTCTCAAGAATCCCCTTGGCTTTTATCTTCTCAAGATTTTCATAAATGCCCTCTAGAGTTTCAAATTCATTCAATAATTTAGAAGCTCCTTTTGGTCCGATCCCCTTTACTCCGGGAATGTTATCCGCACTATCACCGCAGATAGCAAGATAATCAATAAACTGCTCCGGGCTGATCCCATACTTTTCTTTGATACTTTCTACGTTCATGCTTTGGTTTTTTTTAGGATCATAAAGCATAACCTTTTCTTCTATCAATTGCGCAAAATCCTTATCACCGGAAACTATAACTATATCAAATCTATCTTTATATTTTTCTGCTAAAGTTGCTATCACATCATCTGCTTCATAACCCGCTGTGGAAATATCCGGTAAACCAATAGCAGCAAAGAATTCTCTTATTGGCTCAACCTGCTGATGAAGTTCATCCGGTGCCGGAGGTCTATTAGCTTTGTATGTATCCGTGATTTCATGTCGGAAAGTTTTCTCACGTCTATCAAAAGATATGGCAATATGTTCCGGCTTAAAATCTTCCACCAGTTTTATAAATGAGTTTATTGTACCGAAGATTGCACTTGTATTCTGCCCCTTACTGTTATAGAGAGGATTACGAATGAAGGCAAAAAAAGCTCTGTAAATAAAAGCTGTTCCATCTATCAAGTATAGTTTCTTTCTCACAAAATTCTCCATTAACCTGCCACTAAGAACACGAAAACACACTAAGTCTCATTTCTTCGTGCTTCTTTGTGAACTTCGTGGCGAAAAATCTTTTCATCTTTCCTACTTGGAAAAACTATAAACACTTTGAAATTCCCTAATAAACTTGCAAGTATAATTTTAGCTTGACCTTTCGATAATGTAAATTTGGTTTAGGAAGGTTGATTCAAATTGATCTGATTGATACGTTTCATTTAACAAATGAAGGAGGTAGTTATTATGAAACTGCGTAAGAAAATTGTTTTAAGTATTTTAGTCGTATTTGTTATTAGTATTCAAGCAGTGTTTGCTGATAAAGTTATTGATGCTATTACGGCTGTATCTCAAAATGATAGTAATGCACTGCAGAAACTTCTTGATGGTGGTTTGGATCCAAATTTAACAGGTGTAGAAAATTATCAAGCCAGTTTATTGAATACAGCTTGTAGAAATAATTCTATCGACATTGTAAAGCTGTTACTAGCCAATGGAGCTGATGTGAACCTAAAAGGATATGGAGATTACATTCCATTAATGTGGGCTGCGGAAAGTGCCAAAACAACTGAAATAATGGGACTACTGATAGAAAAGGGCGCAGACATTCATCCTGTTGCACAAGATGGTGTTAATGCATTAATAAAGGCAATTTTTGGTGTTCTTTCTGATAATGGATCACTTGAGGCTGTAAAGCTTCTTATTAACAATGGTATGGATGTGAATTACGCTATTGATGATGAAGGAGCACCAGGATATAATGCTTTAATGTTTGCTGTTAGATGGGGAAAGATTGAAGTCGTTAAATATTTGATCTCTGCTGGTGCTGATGTAAATACAAAAGCAGGAGAAGGAGATACACCCTTAAGTATAGCTGTTG
>DAOUVH010000256.1 GCA_030667725.1 Candidatus Cloacimonadota bacterium
AAATGGACGGCTGGTCACAATCCCTTTTTGAGATCAAATAAAACCTGCCACAGAATGGATCTTAGTTGTTTCTAAAGCTTCTTCAAGTGTGAATCCGGGTAATATTGTAGGGATGCGTCGAGCCAGCATAGTTTTGCCCGATCCGGGCGGACCCAGCATCAACACGTTGTGTCCTCCGGCTGCTGCAACTTCCAGTGCACGTTTCACATGGTATTGTCCTTTTACATCAAACATATCAACCGGACTTTCATCTAAGTGTGAGAACATCTCCTTTTTATCAACCTTAAAGGGTTCTATCTTTAGTTTGTCTTCCAGAAAATTTACTACCTCGTTTAAACAAGTTGCCGGATATACATTCAGTTCATCTATAATTGCTGCTTCTTTAGCATTTTCATAGGGAAGGATCAGCCCATCAAGTCCATCTTTCCAGCAGGCAACAGCAACAGGCAGAACGCCATTTACGGGACGCAAACTACCATCCAGAGAAAGTTCACCAATGAAAGCATATTTTTCTAATTTTGCAGTTTTCATTTGATTTAAAGCATAAACCAGCGCCAGTGAAGTAGGAAGATCAAGAGCAACGCCATCTTTTCTAATATCCGCTGGTGCCAGATTCACGGTATAACTGTGAGTAGGAAAGCGAAATCCTGAATTCTTGATAGCGGCTGAAACACGATCTTTGCTTTCTTTAACTGAGTTTGAAGGCAAGCCGACAATAGAGAATTTTGCTAATCCTCCCTTTATGTCAGCTTCTACTGTTATCTGCTGTGCATCAATCCCTTGAATTGCATACGATATTGTTTTCCCGTACATACTTTTCTCCTTTAAAAATTCATTTATACTTCATTCGTCATTCTGACGACTCTTACACCCCAAGCTATACAGCGGGGCAGGCGCTGCTCTTTTCAGGAAGAATAACTAACAATTAATATTCTTCTCCTAATTCTTCGTTAAGAGTAACAGCAAGAAGATTCCTCAGAAAGACGGAGTTAATATTAAGGCTTACTTTCCAATAACAACTGTTATTTTTTTTGAATACACTTTTTCACTCTCCCGTGCAGTCGCCTGCATCAGTACAATATAAACGCCCACTGGTAGCTTTTTCCCATTATCGTTCCTGCCGTCCCAAATGATATTCCCCTCAGAAGAATGCAAAACTTGATCTACCAGCCTTCTTACCATTCTTCCTTTCAAATCGAAAATACGCAGAGTAACTGTACTCAAAACCTCTGGCAGAGCAAATGAGAATATTGTTCTTTCATCTCGATAGGGTGAAAACGGATTAGGAGCAACATTCAGTTTCGTATTATTAGGAAGCTTCTGTACAAAAATGCTGTTTGCTCTTCCCGGAGTGCTCCCGACAGTGGAAGGTCCCCAGTTCTGCGTAACAGCCGTAATTTCAGGATTAACTCTCTCAATCGAAACACCGTCCAGATCATCGTTCCAATCAGGGAGATAGAAAAATTCTTCGATCAGATTTCTGCATTCATCCATCAATACCATCTGTTCTCCATCATTGGAAAGCGCCGATAATCCGGTTAATATCGTTACATCATCAATATCATATTTAGCTCTCAGAGAATCAACATCATTGTTTGAATCGGTGACTAAATAATATATTTCGTTGCAATATGGAATTTCAAGAGTATCCTCATCAACCACGAGAATGATACCGGTTAGATCAGGAATAACAGTGTTATTTATTATTTCAATCCATTCAGGTTCATCTCCATCTGGATCATACATGATCTCATTAATTACAAACGGTAGAGAACGACTGTTGTAAAAGCTGAAGTCAATATTGTTACCAGAATTCATATCATCTTCTGAAATTGCTTCATACAAAAAACTGAAATATCCGTCTTGAACAATATCAGTGGTGAATTCATAAATTATGGAATCTTCTAAACTGATCTCATCTATGAATATATTTTCTGAAGGATATTCACCATTTATTATCAGATCACATGATATAGTTGCATCAAAAATATTTTCCAGACCGATATTTCTAATGGTTACGAAATGATTTATTGAATTTTCATTTATTTGCATTTCTGTAAATTCTGAGCTTAGATCGTATTGCATGGGAAGCACACTGTTCGGGAAAGTTGGAGTTCCCAGACTATCATTGCAAATACTCCATTGAACATCTTCATCATCAAATGGATCAATGCGTTCAATTGAAAAATCTACCGGGCAGTTAGTTCCATTGTAGGATGTTGAATCGAATCTTGTTTCAAATACATCTGTAAAAATTAATGTTTCATCCGTGTTATTCAGAGATGTCCATTGTGGTGCAAAGATAACTTTTTCAGGGTCAACTTCCGGATAGATTTGCAGGAACAAAATTGTGTCTTGGCAGACAACAATAAAATCCAATGGCGGGATATCTCCATCAAAGCTAATTATACTGCCCGATGCGTCCATTATCATCAAGTTATGCACACTATATGCACAATCAGTCCGATTAAATATCTCAATCCACTCCTGATTAGTGCTGAGCGGTGCAAACATGATTTCATTCATTACAAAAGGTGAGGCACCGCTCAATAATGAACTTTCGACATAATTATTCCCTAACTCATTATCATACAAATAGATAAGCTCTGCTGCTATTTGATGATATCCAATTGTTAATTCCACAATCTGACAAGAGAAGTCTATTGTACTTTCCGCAGGGATAGCTGGAAGTTCATAAGTTCCATTAAGTGTGTCATTTACTAAGATATTAATGCTGGCGGTGAGGTTATCCACATTTTCTGTGGATAAATTCTCAACCTCTGTCTGAAGCCAGTATTCACCGTTATTTTCATAAATTTCCAAGTAATTAATTGCCAGATCTATCGGGTAGAAATTTGCTTCGCCTGGAGTGGGATTAGTGCATTCAAAAAAATCCATTTCACAATTATTAGAATCTTCCCCATCGT
>DAOUVH010000103.1 GCA_030667725.1 Candidatus Cloacimonadota bacterium
AAAGCAGCGCGTAGAATATCTCTTGAGCCAACTAATATGCCTGAGTCTGTTGAAGATGATAAAAACAGTTGGCACAAATATAAGAAGGAAAGTAAACAAGACCACGTTAGTGAAGATAATCCATTTGCAAATTTGTAGACGGAATAGATAATACAAAAAAGCCTGCTGAATTTTCAGCAGGCTTTTTTTATTTATTCATCTTTTATCTTATCGTTAACAGATTCCACTCCTTTTTTAAAACCAATATAACTTATAAACGAAACTATACCAGCTAAAATAAGATGAAAGAATGCTTTTGTAGATTTTTTCATGAATAAAATATTTCTAGAATTTAAATTGCTTTTTATTCAATTTTAAATTCAAAAACCTGTTGTGAACCTTGATCACCATAATCATCATGGAGCAGAAGATAATACTCGATTCCGGGTGTGACTTCAACTTCAGCAGGTAGTTTCTTCCAACTACTTGCAACATCGAGCTTATCATTTTCATTAAGTGTATAAAGCCTGATCTCCGGTACTATTCCTGTATAATCCTTTGCCATGAATTTTATTTTGTTTCCGGTTTCAATATTCAATTTAAAGTAATCATTATCGCCTTGAGGGAAAATGGCAAGTTTCAGTGTGTCTCCACGTGATACAGATTTTGCAGTTTTGAAATCGTTGTTTGGTTCATAGATATCTATTTCATCCAGAAATTCCACTAAAAAGTTGAATGGAGTTTCGGAAGATCTATCATTATAGTCATCTACAAGTGGAATGTAATATTCTCCCGGCTCTGTAACTGCACAGGCATCGGGAAGCTTATGCCAGTTTCGTATCTTTTGGATTTTCGGGTCTGCCCATTCGTCATATTTTGCAAAGTAAATATCTGGGACGATCTCTTTAGGAACATCTTTAGATTTAACAAGAATGTAACCTTGCTTTGTTACATTAACTTTAAACCAGTCCGTGTCTCCAGTTGGAAATATTACTGGCTTAATAGGCGTTCCAAACTCAATAGTAGTAGCTACCTCGGGACTGTTATTAGGCTCTCCAGCATCATACTCCGGAATAAAATCTACTTTTATCTGGATCGATTCGTTCGATTCCCTGTCATGGTAATCATCAATGATTGCAAAATAGTAAGTACCTGCTTCGGGAATAAATATAGCATCAGGCAGCTTACGCCACTTTTTGAGCCATTTTTCTTTTTTACCTTCCCATTCCTGGAATAATGCGTAACCCACTTCCAGTTTTAAGCCTTCGGGAATCTGGTTTGCTTGAACTTTCAGATACCCCTGCTCGGTAAGATCAACTTTGAACCAATCAATATCTTTAACAGGGCTGATCTTGATAGAGAATGGTTTTCCAAGTGCGATCTCATTTGCCTGATCGATGGAGTTGTTCGGTTCCTTTTCTTTGCTTGTACCTCCATCGCCACAACCACTAGTGAAGATAACAATTGTAAGAATAAAAACAAGCAATAATAAATTTGACCTGTTTACTTTTGACATACGATCCTCCTTTTTTTATCTATTAAAAAATAAATTAGCAATTACTAAATGGTGGTATTATGGATTAAGTGTCAAGTGCATTTTTTTGAAATAGTTACGACAAATAAAAAAGGGCAGATCAATGATCTACCCCTACAATATTTTTTGTTAGTTTAGCCTGTCCCGCTGTAGTTTGAACGAAGGCGGATTCGTTGCTAATCTTCTAATTTACCACTCAAATTTCACATTAAGCTGACGCACAGCAAGTGTATCATCCACGCGTCTTACCGGTGTGTTTAAAGGAGCATTTTTTAGCAGATCAGGATTTTCTTCGCACTCTTTTGCAATTTCTATCATTGCATTTATGAAATCATCCAGAGTTTCTTTGCTTTCGGTTTCAGTCGGTTCGATCATCATCGCTTCAGGTACGATTAGCGGGAAGTAAATTGTTGGAGCGTGATAGCCTTTATCCAAAATACGCTTAGCAATATCGAGTGTCCTGATGCCGTATTTCTCTTTTTGCCATTCTCCGCTCGCTACAAATTCGTGCATACAATATTGATCTTTAAAAGGAATATTATAATATTTCTCCAGCTTTTTCTGAATATAATTTGCGTTAATCACGGCATTTTCCGAAACTCGCCTCAGACCTTTTGTCCCTAACATTTTAATATAGATATAAGCACGAAGATTCACTGCAAAATTACCAAAGAATGAGTGGACTTTACCCAGAGATGTTTCTGCATTTCCGTAATCCAGGAAGTATTTATTATCTTTTTTATCCACCATTGGAGTCGGTAGAAATTTTACCAGATCTTTTCTGACTCCGATCGGACCGGAACCGGGTCCGCCTCCACCATGTGGAGTAGCAAAAGTTTTATGCAGATTATAATGCATAATATCAAAACCGATCTCCCCGGGCTTTACTATTCCTAAAATGGCATTGAAGTTAGCACCATCCATATACATTAATCCATCTACGCTATGTATGATCTCAGCGATTTCTTCAATCTGAGTTTCAAATAATCCGAGCGTATTTGGATTTGTGAGCATAAATCCTGCTGTATTATCATCTACGTGAGATTTTAGATCTTGAATATCAACCAGACCCTTATCGTTGGATTTGATCTCAACAACATCAAAACCGGCAAGAACTACACTGGCAGGATTTGTTCCATGAGCGGAATCAGGAAGAATGATCTTCTTCTTATTTGTATTCCCTTTTGAATCATGATAGGCTTTTATTACTTTAAGTCCTGTAAATTCACCATGTGCTCCGGCTACAGGTTGTAAGGTTACACCGGCAAATCCAGAAATCTCAGCCAAATCCTTCTTTAATTCATACATTATTTCCAAAGCACCTTGTGTTGTATCATCTTCCTGATAAGGATGAAGATTGTTGAACCCATCATTACGAGCTAGAGTTTCATTGATCTTGGGATTATATTTCATAGTACAGGAACCCAGCGGGTAAAAGCCTTTTTCTATACAGTGATTCATATGTGCCAGTTCCAGGAAGTGGCGCATTACATCCAATTCGCTGACTTCTGGAAGATGTACTTCCTCTTTTCTGCTGAATTCAGAAGGGATACAATTTTCTAATATAATATTTACATCATTTGCTGGAAGAGTATAACCTTTGCGCCCAGAACTAGTTTTTTCGAATATCGTGCTAGCCATTAGTTACCTCCTTCAGAGATTTTATTAACTCATCCAAATCAGATTTTCTCTTCTTTTCTGTTACTGCGACCAGCAGCATATTTTCATATCCGAATTCTTTCAGATCAATTCCGGGGAAGATGTTTTTAGATTGCAGTTTTGTAATGATATCTTTAGCAGGGATAGGAGTAGATATAGTAAATTCCTTGAAAAATGGTGCAGCAAAAGCCATTTCAAAACCATCCAATTCTGTTATTTTTTCTGCCAGGTAATGAGCTTTTGTAGTGCTGTGTGTAGCCGCATCTTTCAAACCTTCTTTTCCCATTAGTGTCATATATACTGTAGCAGCCAGATTGCAGAGAGCTTGATTAGAACAGATATTGGAAGTAGCTTTAGCGCGACGGATATGTTGTTCACGAACTTGCAATGTAAGGGCATAACTGCGTTTACCTTCTACATCCAAAGTGGCACCGACTATACGACCAGGCATACTTCTTCCTAAACTGAGGTTGGTTGCCAGAAATCCAAAAAGCGGACCTCCAAAATTCTGAGCATTTCCCAAAGCCTGACCTTCTCCTACAACGATATCTGATTTATATTCTGATGGAGCGTTCATAATAGCCAACGAAATTGGGTCTACTGCAACAATGAAAAGAGCTTTTTTTGCAGCATGAGTGATCTCTTCGATTGCAAAAGCATTTTCAATGTTTCCAAAAAAGTTTGGAGTTTGCAAAAGAACACAGCCAGTTTCTTCATCTACAGCTTTCTTTAATCCATCCAGATCGACCAATCCATTTTTTGCAGGAATCACAACCAATTCAATTCCAACACCAACGGTGTATGTTTTTATTACTTCCAGATACATTGGGTTGATCGTTCCGGCTATAATAGCTTTGAATTTCTTGGTTTTTCTGGCAGCCATTAAAATTGCTTCAGCAGCGGCAGATGCTCCATCGTACATTCCGGCATTTGAGATTTCCATTCCAGTCAGATCACAGATCATTGTTTGATATTCATAAATATATTGCAGAGTTCCCTGGCTCACCTCAGCCTGATAGGGTGTATAAGCACTGTGAAATTCCGGCTTCAGCAGCACGTGATCTACTGCAGCAGGAATAAAATGATCATAGATCCCACCACCCAGGAATGAATTTGCCTGGGAAGAAGAAATATTCTTAGCTGCCAGTTTAGAGATCTTTCGAGTAATTTCCAGTTCGGAATATGCATCTTCCAAACAGCAATCTTTTCTCAACAGGAATTTATCAGGGATATTGACAAGCAGATCTTCGAATTTTACTACACCGATTGCTGCCAACATCTCGTTTCTTTCCTTATCTGTATTAGAAATAAAAGGCATATTTTAACTCCTTAAATTTATATTTTTCATACAAGTTTTTAATACTCAGCTTTCTGTCAAATGAAAAGGTATTTTTGCTATTAAACACATTGCCTGTCACCATTCAATGAATTTGATAACAGAAAAAATTTAATTACTTTATCCCGGAAATAATTGCAATGATTCCCATAATTATTAAAAGGATCAGTGTCAATTTCTTAAAATGATCATCCTTGATCTTATGAGATAGAAGATTTCCCAGGAAAACACCGATCAGGAGAGCGGGAAGAAAGGTTAATGAATAGTTCCAGACCTCTTTTGTGAGAAGCCCATTCCAATAATAAACCGGAACGGTGAACAAATTCAAAATAAAGAAGTACGCTGCCAGATTACCACGAAATGTATGTTTATCTACATTCTGGTTCGATAGAAAAAGAATGATAGGAGGTCCGCTTATAGAAATGCTGCCACCCAATAAACCACTAAGAAATCCAACAGGCAGCATAGCTATCTTTTCATTTGCAAACTGTTTGCGAAACCCAATTAGTAGTAATATTCCAAAGATCAAGATTATTGAACCAATGAATATTTTAAGCAGATCTTCGTTCATTATTACAAGCAGATGTGTACCTAATGGCATTGAAATAATTCCCGCTGCCAGCAGAATCCAGATCTGCTTTAAGTTAACTGCTTTTCTGGCAGAAAATAGAACAACAATATTAATGATCATAGAATAGACGAGAAGAATTGGAATTGCTATTTTGGGTGACATGAATAATGTGATCAGCGGAACTGCAAGAATGGAAA
>DAOUVH010000121.1 GCA_030667725.1 Candidatus Cloacimonadota bacterium
AGCTCATTAAGTATGGTCAGGATGATAATTGGTTCAATGAGACTACTTGTAACGCAGTGGAGTATGTCCGATATGATCTTTAACCTAGAAACAGAAGGCAAACAACTTAGTGATGACATTAAGAAATTAATTATTACTAAATGATTTTTTATTTAAATTAAAGGTTAGTAAGTATTAACCAAAAAGAGGAGAAAATAGCATGGAAAAATTATTGAATAAGTTATTGAGATTTCCCAAAATTACAATGTTGGTTTTGTTGATCATCTCGGTCGCATTTTTTATGGTAATGAGAAAAAACAGTAGAATGGAAACGGATCTGGATGAATATATGCCGCAAGATCATCCGGCATTTGTATATAGTGATGGAGCGGAAGAGATTTTCAACATACAAGATGGTATTATTATTGCAATCGAAAATCCGGATGGAATTTACCAGGCAGAAACCCTGCAAAAAGTAAAGGATCTAACCAGGCAGTTAGGCAAATTGAAGGAGATCGATAAGAATGATGTAACTTCACTTTATACCGCTGATAACATTATTGGAACTGAGGATGGAATGGATGTTAAAGCATTTTTCAAGAAAGTTCCAACAACTGAAGAAGGGTTAAATGAAATAGCTGAAAAAGTGAGAGCAAATGAAATGATCTTTGGAAGATTGGTATCGGAGAATGAAACTGTAACCGTGATCATTGCCGAAATTGGAGATGATGTTTTCAGTCAGGAATTTTATCATCAAATATTGGAACTTGTGCACTCTTTTGAAGGTCCGGAAAAACTTTACGTTGCCGGTGTTCCCATTGTAGAAGGATCGATGGCATATTTGGGTCCGAAAGATATGCAGAAGATGGTGCCTATTGTATTGTTGGTTATCGTATTAGTTCTCTTACTCGTGATGAAAAGTGTGAAAAATACTATATTCACAATGCTGGTAGTTGTATTTAGTGTTGTGTGGGCGTTTGGTTTAATGGCTGCTGTAAATATTCCTATCTATGCTGTGTCCACAATGCTTCCGGTAATGTTGATCGCAATTGGAGTGGCAGATGGAATTCACCTTTACAGCCATCTCGATCTTTTCCTGCGTAAAAACCCGAATGCAACTCGTAAAGAAGCAGTTGCAGATATGCTGAAAGGAATGTGGAAACCGGTTGTGATGACTTCCGTTACAACTTCAGTTGGCTTTATCTCACTTCTTACTTCCGAAGTTTTCCCCATAAAATATTTTGGTGTTTTTACTGCTTTTGGTGTGATGGCTGCGATGTTGTTTTCACTTATACTTATCCCTTCAGCAATTCTTATATTTGGCTTTCCTAAAAGGAAACAAAAGACGGAAGATGATAACAAAACAAGCAAGAATCCTTTCTCATACAAATTTGCTGAAGGCGTGATCAAATACAAAACTATCACACTTTTTCTTACAATTGTTATTGTGGCAGTTTCTATTTTTGGAATCACAAAAGTTTGGATCAATTCCAGTTTCTTAGATAAATTTGAAAAAGACAGCGATATCGTCCTTACCGATAAATTCATAAACGAAAATTTTGGCGGAACCAGTAACCTGAATGTTATTTTTGAAGGGAAAGAAAATGATGTAATGAAATCTCCGGCAGCTTTGAAATTGATAGATAAATTACAGAATGATGTGGAAAACAGGTTAGCTGTTGTAGGTAACTCATTTTCATTGGCAGATTATATGAAACGTATGAACAAAGTGATGCACGCTGATAAAGAAGAATTTGATACCATCCCAGATTCGCAGGAATTAAATGCTCAATATCTTTTGCTTTATGAAATGAGCGGTGATCCCGAAAACCTCTGGAAAGTTGTGGATTATGATTTCAAAACTGCTAATATGACCATCCAACTGAAAAGTGATAATTCTAAAGCAATAAACAGTGCCATTGCAGTTGTAGAAGAATATAAAAATGACTTTGAGAAACTTGGTATCAGTGTGAATTATGCCGGTTCCGGCTATAAAGCTCTCATCTTTACCGATCTTATTTTGGAAGGGCAGATCAAAAGTTTGATTATGTCACTTTTCATCATCATTATTCTGCTTACATTTATGTTCAAAAGTCTTACTGCAGGTCTCATCGGTTCAGTTCCAATTGTCATAACTGCTATCATTGGTTTTGGTGTGATGGGACTCTTGAATATTCCGCTCAGTACTACCACAGCACTTATTTCCAGTATCGCTATTGGTATCGGTATAGATTACGCGGTTCACTTTATCGAACGATATAAAATATATGCAAAAGATACCGGAGATAAACAGAAAACAATGCAAGGAACAATGCATCATTCCGGACGAGCAATTATCTTTAACGCAACGGTTGTAATTGCCGGATTTCTGGTTCTGTTGTTCTCGGTATTCCCTCCAAATAGAAGTTTGGGAGCTTTGGTTTCTTTAAATATGTTCACCAGTTTCTTAGGAACTGTGACTATAATGTATTTGTTGCTTTATAAAACGAATGTGTTTTTTGGTAAGAAATGATGAAAAGATATTTTAGCAACGAACAAAACGAACAAAAAATAGAAGTGAAGAAATGCAAAACATTCGGAAGTTAGTTTGTGACCTAAAATAAAATATGCAGGGGAAAAAATTGGATACAAAAAAATATCTCCCGATTCTAATTTCGTTAGTTGTTATGCTAACGCTGGGAACTACTCTATTTCATTTTGTAGAAAACTGGCGTTGGTTAGATTCTCTCTATTTTTGTGTAACAACTCTCACAACAGTTGGATACGGAGATTTCTCTCCGCAAACAGATGCCGGAAAAATTATCTTTATCTTTTACATTCTTTCAGGACTGGGAATTTTATTTGCTTTTGTAAATGCTTTTTCAAAAAAAATTATTGAATACAGAATAGGACTTTTAAAGAAAATTGAGAAGAAGGGGAAATGAAACGATATGTATTAATTTTGCTCATTGCAATGGCTATATCAACGATTTTTGCTCAAAATGATCAGCAAAGATTTTCCAGATATATCCTGGCAAATAGTGAAGTTGGCTATATTACTTTTCTGGATGGAATTGGTAATTTGGAGCAATTATGGTTTGAAGGTAAAATGGTTCCAAATTATTTGATTCGCATTAGGGAAAATTCTCGGACAGGAGCAGTTTTAACACCAAAGGTGATTTTACGAATGTACCGAACAGACTCCGATCCTGTATCCACTCCAAGTTACATGCCACAAATAACATTTTATCATCAAATAAAGGATTTTAATCCAGGAAAGTCTAACACTTTCTATCTTTTCGGACGCATAGTTCATCATTCTAATGGGCAAGATGGGGATTTTTTTAACGAAGACGGGTCTATAAATACATCAGATGGTTCTTTCTCTACAAATTATATAGAGGTTGGTTTCTTTCTAACAAAATTATTCTCTCTTCATCAAAATGCTACAGATTTTTTCAGATCATCTATTGAATATCATCCGAATGATTATCAGGATAAGGTTCTAAATAACAGGTATGGGAATATCAGGTGGCACAATGATATTCGGATTTTTAAATTTACTAAAGAAACATTTACATCAATATTTTCTGGAAATGGTAAAATTGAAAGTTCCTCTGAAAACCAGAAGTCACGACCCAATCTGAGAGCAATGATAAATACTACTTTCATTTTCGGTGATATGGAAGATGTTGATGCATTAGATTTCTCAAAGCGATTCGGTGGTTCGATAACATTATCTTATAATCCAAAATACCTGGAAGATGTGCGCTTATTTGTTCAATATTATTATGGTCAGGATTATTATAATATCCATTTTGACAATACGTTGAGTGAATTAAGAATTGGATTAATGGCAGATCCGTTTGGGATTTAAAGTAGGAAGAAATATATGAAAACTGTAATATTAATTAACGGATTGGTATTAATCTCTTTGATAATTTCATTTAGCAAAGATAAAATGAAAACAAAGAAATCGCTGCTGATCGCCCTAAAAACATTAGTAAAAATAGCTCCCTCAATTCTATCTGTGATTATGCTAATTGGAATTATGTACGGTCTTTTTGCTGATAAGATCGCTCTATTTTTCGGTCAGGAAAATGGAGTAATCGGATTTGTGACCATTGCTCTATTTGGAAGTGTAATTCACATGCCGGCGTTGTTGGCATTTCCGCTGGCAGGATCTTTTTTAAAAGAAGGTGCATCCATAAGTTCTGTAGCTGCATTCATCACAACACTCACAATGATCGGAGTAGTAACATTGCCTTTAGAAATTAAAACAATGGGAAAGAAATTTACTATCTATCGTAATGTTATCAGTTTTATCATAGCACTTATTATTGCTGCTTTGATGGGGGCGATATTATGAAAGAGCAAATGATGAAAAAGAATCAAAAGAATAGTAGAAAAAGTTTTCTTTTTTTTAGTATTGTGATCTTAGGTTTTATATTAACTTTAATTTGGGTTCCGGAAAAATCGTCTTTGATCTTGCAAACATCTTTTGATTATTTTAAACAAATGGCGATGGTGTTCCCGGCAATTCTTATTCTTATGGGATTATTCACAGTATGGGTTTCTAAAGAATTTGTAATGAGTCACCTTGGTGAAAGTTCCGGTATTAAGGGGATAGCAGTTGCATTTTTTCTGGGTGCAATTCCAACTGGTCCAATATTCATTGCTTTCCCAATGGCACAAGCATTACGTAAAAAGGGTGCGAGCTACACGAACATTGTGATCTTTCTTTCTGCCTGGGCCTGCATAAAGATTCCTCAGGAACTTATGGAATTGCAATTTATGGGTGCAAAATTTATGCTCGCTAGATTAGGTATGACGATAATTTTCATTACAATAATGGGAACGATAATTAATAAATTGATGGATAAAAAAAGATTAGCAACAAACAAAACAAATAAGCTATAAACAAGTTTTAGATTCGTTTTGTTCGTTGCAAAAAATG
>DAOUVH010000189.1 GCA_030667725.1 Candidatus Cloacimonadota bacterium
ATGCCAGTGCGATAGCTCTTGTTCTATTTGGAATTATCTTAACTCTCACGTTATTCCAGAAACGACTTGAAAAGAAAGTCCATTACTAAGGGTGAATAAATGAAAAAATCAATATCATATATCATTCTTAGTGTTTGCGGTTTGTTAATTGTAATCCCATTTGTATGGATGTTAACGACTTCAGTTAAATCTCAATTGGAAGTAAATAAGGGCAATGTCGGATTTTTACCTATCGAACATTATTCTACATATCAGGAAGATGGAACAGTATATCGAATAACTTCTGTAAAGGTAGATGGAGACAGCACATATATTCATATCTTCGATGAAAACATGAATCGTATCCGTTCATATGAAAAAGTTGCTAATTCGGATATTGTAGAAAAGAAAGAAGTTAAGCTGCATTTTGAGAATTACAAAGAAGCATTCACAAAAGTTCCTTTTAAACGATATTTTATAAATACCTTGTTTGTTTCATTCTCAGTAGTATTTGGAGTGCTGATTACCGGTTCACTGGCTGCATATGCATTCGCAACAATGAGGTTCAAAGGCAGAGATTTCATCTTCTATCTTTTCATCAGTATGATGATGGTTCCTCAACCGGTTTACCTGATTCCATCGTATGTGCTATTAAATCATCTTGGCTGGATCGATACATATAATGCACTCATCATACCCTGGATAGCAAATATATTCACGATCTTCCTACTCCGGCAGCAATTTAAAACGATCCCTGATGAACTTTTTGATGCTGCCAGAATTGATGGTTGCGGACGTTTCCGTACTTTATGGACGTTGGTTCTACCACTTTCTAAATCTGTAATTGCCACTGCAGCAATATTTGGTTTTATAGGAAGTTGGAATAGCTTTATGTGGCCTTTGGTAATGACGGATAGTCCTGCGATCCGAGTACTTCAAGTAGGTCTCAGTTATTTCTCACAGGAAGCTTCTGCCCAGACATCTCTCTTAATGGCAGCTTCAACTTTTAGTATTCTTCCGCTGGTTATTTTGTTTCTTTTTGCTCAGAAACAGATCATTGCCAGTTTTGCTTCGAGTGGATTGAAAGGGTAGTACCTCACCCTCAATCCCTCTCCTATCAGGCGAGGGATGCCGGAGAAAAATGGAAAAGATAGTGTTTTGTAGCTCGTTCACTTAGCCCAAAGAATTGGCTAATAAATCATGAACGAGTTTGCGTTTGCTCAGACAGGGGAAAATGAACAAAAAGATGCTTTGCATCTAAAATAAAGGAGGTTAGTATGAAATTTATTAGTAGCAGTTTGGTGGTTATAGGCACTATCTTGATACTGTTCGGTTTGATTACTTTTCTAAAAGGAAGTGCCTTTTTAGGAGTTGGTTATCCTGTGAACTATTTCCATGCAGCAACCAGCTTCTTACTACTTGCTTTATGTTCAAAATTCATCTGTGAATGTGAGAAGAAAAAGTAATCATTCTGTAATTGAAATTGCTATAAAAGCCTTCCCTATTTTGGGGAAGGCTTTTATTTTGAAACGATATCTCTTCTATTTAGAATTTATATCCAACCAGTAATTGAATTAAATTATTCTTTACAATTAAACCGCTATCTTCTATCCACCCTTCGGGAGTATAAAAATCATAGGCTGTTGCAACTGAGCTCAAACTAAAGGCGTATCTTGCATCAAAAACTATCTTACCAGATGAGTATGAACCACCTAGAACGAGACCAAAATCAATACCAGACATTGTAAACCATTCTGTCATATCTCCAGTATCACTATAGCCATCAGCATTAACATCGTAAGTACCTCCCACATAAATTCCTAAAGAGGGTCCTGCAAAAGCTCTGATGTTTTCAGCAAGTTCATAAGTACCCAACACAGGAATATCAATATAATCCATCGTAAAGATTACTGTACCATCTTCATCATATTTAACACCTTTCCGACAGTAATATACTTCCGGTTGAATATTTATTTTATCATCTTTTGTATAAACCAAAAAACCACCAACCGCAAAGGTTGTAATCTTTTGAGGTACGATATCGAAAAACTCACGATCGGGTCCGGTTAAAGTTGCAAAGTAAACACCACCCTTAATGCCTTTTGCTGTCATCTCCAAGCCCAGAACATTGGATGTAGCAACTATAATTAACAGTAATACAATGAATAGAATCTTGTTTCTTTTCATAATAATTTACCTCCTTGGTAATTAAAATCAGTTTAATGCATCTTAATCAGCATTGTTAATAACTAAAGAATTTGTAATAGGAAGTTTTTGTTTTATACTATACAATCATAAAACATCACCTCCTTTTCGATAGATTTTTATTTAACAATTTACTTAAGTTTCATTTGCATAAAAATTACGTTTCCGAATTTGTTAAGATAAAAGATTGTTGTCAAATATTTTATAATTGCTTGGAATTTAAATTGTCCATCTTGATGGTTAAGATTCTTCAAAAAGATTGAACTTACACAAAAAACGCTGCTACAATTATATAGCCAACAATTCTGAATGAATATACAATCAGCGAAAATTTAAAGAAATTTATCCGGAAAATACCGGCAGCAATTGTAATGGGATCTCCCACAAATGGTGCCCAGGCAATGAATAAACTGTAAATTCCATACTTCCTAACATACCTGATAGCTTTTCTACCATTCTTACTTTTTCTTAGCTTGGGTATCAGTGGTCTGCCGATAAGTCTGCCGATCCAGTAATTTGCTGCACAACCTAAACTGTTACCGATAGAACAAGCAATGAGTGCAGGAATTGGTTGAGCTCCGGCTGCCAGAGCTGCAAGCAGAATAGCAGAGGAGCTGGCTGGAACAATGGTAGCAGCAATGAATGATGTAACGAATAGTGAAAGCGTTCCGTAATTATTTATAAATTCCAAAAGCCAGGGAGATAGATCCATTTATTTATCCTGACCAAGAATAATTATAACTTTCCAAACGTAAGAAATTTTTTCTTTTCATCAAATAATGATCTGATCTTTTATTTCATGTTCAACTGCTTTCAATTTTATTATTTCCACATTAAAATCTGAAAGCATTTTACGCAAATTTTCCAGCACCGGATTTTCTGTATAAAAATGTCCTGCATCGATCAATGGTATACGACTATCTAAAACTGTATGATAAGTGAAATCAGCCGAGACAAAAACATCTGCTCGTCCATAAACTTTGGATATAAGCGAAGTCCCGCTACCGCCACAAACAGCTATTTTATTAACTTTTGTCTTTGCAGGTTTTCCCGCTTTCCATAATTTTACAAATGGAGCATGTAAATCTTTCTTAACTTTTAAAGCAAAATCCTCCAATGTCATTTCTTGCTTCAATTCTCCCAACATGCCAAGTCCATAATTTTCATTTGGTTTAGATTGAAGATTTACAGAATATGCCGGAGTTTCGTAGGGATGAGTCCTTTTCATTGTTTCAATAACTTTGGATAACTTAAAAGAATCGACAAAGAATTCAAGTTTGCGTTCTACAACTTTTTCCAATTTATCTTTTGTACCCAGAACAGGATTACTTCCCTCCACTGGCATGAACTGTCCACTGACTTCATAGTCGTTCATGCAATTATTATAATTCCCAATAATTCCAGCCCCTGAAGCAAAGACTGCATCAGC
>DAOUVH010000142.1 GCA_030667725.1 Candidatus Cloacimonadota bacterium
ATACTCATTTTTTCGACAGCATCCTGATGAATATGTAAAATTTCATAGGGCAATTTTGCCTGATAGGTATGCCCGGCGTGGGTGAGAAATCCTTTGAAATTATGTTGCAATTTTAGAAGATTAATCGTCTTTTCAATTTGCAAAATATCTTCTGCCGGAATTCCCGAGCAGTGATATCCAGTATCTATTTCAATGAAATAATTCATTTTTCTATTAGTTATTTCTCTCAATATTTTTGCACTATCTTTTGAAGATATGAGAATCTTCAGATTTATTTTCTCAGCTAAATCTTCAATATCCTTTATCTCCAATGAATTGAATGGAAAGGCGATCGTGATATCGTTCCAACCGTCATCGGCAAAGAATTGTGCCATCTCTACGGAAGAAACTGTGATCTTGTCAATTCCGAATTCTTTAAAAATTTTCCCTATCTCAATTGATTGATGTGTTTTGAAATGTGGACGGAAGATTAGATTATTTTTCTCTATTTTATCAACCATTCTTTGGATATTATTCTTACATTTTTGCAGATCTAACAACAATGTTGGTTTAGATATTTTCATATACTTGATACGTATTACAAAAAAGAAATACCTCGTGGATATTCGGGTATTCCAAAGAATTCTGCAATTGATGCAGCAACATCGGAAAATTGATCTCGAATTCCAAGATTCATAACTTTTGAACCTTTTCGATAACAGAGAAGTGGTACATATTCTCTGGTATGATCAGTTCCTTTGAAAGTCGGATCGCAACCGTGGTCTGCAGTAACTATGAGAAGTTCATCTTCCCTTAATACTTCCAGAAGCCTGCCCAGATGTTTATCGATCTTTTCAACTGCATCACAGTAACCTTTGGGATCTCTCCGGTGACCGTAATGCATATCAGTATCAACATAGTTCGCAAATATGAATTCATCTCCTTCAGCCGGTTTTCTTAACAGTTTCTCAATTCTATTCATACAAGCTTCATTACTTTTGTCATGATAGGAATCATTTATCCCTCTTTCAAGAAATATATCACCGATCTTTCCAACTCCCACCGTATTCACGCCATTTTTCCGTAAAAAATCAAAGATAGTTTCACCTTCGTATTTTATAGAGAAATCCCTTCTGTTCTTTGTTCTTGTAAAGTTACCAGGTTCACCAACGAAGGGTCTGGCAATTACTCTGCCTACATTATATTGATCACAAAGTATTCTTGATTTAGCACAGATATCGTAGAGTTCTTCTATGGGAACAATATTCTCATGAGCTGCGACTTGAAAAACAGAATCACCGGATGTATATACAATAAGTTTTCCGGTTTCCATATGTTCTTTGCCTAACTCTTCTATTATAGCTGTACCGGAAGCTGCTTTGTTTCCAATAATTTCTTTACCGGTTTCACGCGTAAAATCTTCCAATAGCTTTTGTGGAAAGGATTGATACTCCAGCGGGAAGGTTGTAAAGGGTTTGGAAAGTTCCAAACCTGCAAGTTCCCAATGTCCGGTCGTTGTATCTTTGCCGGGAGATTTCTCCTTTAATACTCCGTAACTTGCTACAGGATTTTGAATTGCACTGCATCCAGGTAGTTCATTCCCAAGGAGTAAGGAAGCATTACCCAGACCGAGTTTCTTCAGAATAGGCCATTTCTCACTCTCAGTTGTTTCGCATATATGAAGGATTGTATTTGATCCGGCATCTCCATACATTTCTGCATCTGGTAGTTCACCAATACCGAAACTATCAATTACAATTATTACTGCTCTCATTTAATTTCCTTTGTTTATAACAGTTATATCATTTAAAATATAGTGAATACCTGTTTGCAAGATGTACATCAAATGTCATATCCAGCATTTTTGAGTTCTTGGAAAACCTGTTCCTGCCATTTTCCTGATCTATCTATTTTTATATACTTAAAACCATGATAATCTTCCGGTAACTGCAGATCACCTGTATATAAACCGCAGACATTTTCTCTACCAAGTAATCCCACAAATATTCCTAATTCTAAAATAACATTTTGATCTGCCCGGAATTTTAAATTATCGGGATGAATCCCACCGACATTATCCGGTGTGAGTAATCCGATTGCAAATTTCACTTCAGATCTGGTTAGTATCTCATCTATCAATGTCTTACCACCAGCTATGAATTCCTGAAGTATGATCGGTTCAAGTCCTAATTCGGTGATAAAATTTATGATCGCAGTTTTTGTTGAGCAATTTGTCCCATGAATAAAGAATAATTTCTTACTGTTATCTCTTTTGCCTGTTGCAGCTTGAATTTCAAATATTCCCAAGCTTAATTTGATGGAGTTCATTTTATCGAGTTTATCTTGTATATCAGCCCAAAGTTTAGCAGTTTTTTCAGAAAGTTTCAGATCAGAAACTAAGATCCTGCCGATAGACCAGCCGGAAGATGAGTAATCTTTAGCTACCTTTTTGTTCTTAAAAATAGATTTTAGCAGCTCATAATTCTCGCTATTCCAGAGTTTAAACTTTTTTTCCGCAGTTTGTAACTGTTGTATATTCTTGATCTCAAGTTGAAGCAGAGCCTTACCTTTTACTATCTTCTCTTCGATGAGATCATCTGCTTCCTCAGGTGGAATATTTAAGATGAACATTTTTTTATCAATCATATACTCATCCTTGCTGAGCAAGTTCTATCATTGCTCTTTAACGATAACCCAAAAAATAGGATGAGAGAAATTCCCATCCTATTATAACATAATCATAAGTAGGCTTTTATGTTAATTTTTTTTTTCAGGTTCTTCTTCTTCCGGTTTTGTTGTGTCTTTTTTGTGTTCATTGATCACATCTTTAGTTCCATCTACGATCCCGGCAAAAACATCTTTCACAAAACCGGCAACTTTGGGTGCATGCTCTTTGAATGTATCAGCGATAGTAACAGAGGCTTTTTTAACAAATTCTTCTGTTGGTGGTTTTGCTTTTTCAAAACCTTCTTTAGCACCTTCCAGAGCTTCTCTCGCTAGTTTTTGAGCTTTTTCTTTATTGTTCAAGTCCTCAGTTTTGATAGTCGAAATTATCTCTTTAGTTACATTTCCAACTGCTGTTATGACGTCTTCACCGGCGCGAACAGCTTTTACCACAGCGTCATGAACGATCTTGTTCACTTTTTTCTCTTTCATAAATCCTCCTCAACTTCTATTGCATTTAATATCTCAGTTTTATCCCAAAACGGATTTCGTAACCATATCTCATGAGCTTGATCTAGCAACTTTCCAATATTTTGCCCTTCACTCATTTCAAAATGTAACATAATATCACTTCCTGTTACTGGCAACATTTTTCCATTTATTTTTTTTAAATTGGAAGCTATTCGCTTTTTCAAGTTGGGAATCTGGCTTGGAAGGCAATAAGCTTGTGCATGGGAGATATTGTCCGCATGTATAAGTGAGAGTAAATTTTCCAGTTCAGAATCCATTTGGATGATCAAGCGGCGTACAGCTACATCGGAAAAATTTTCAAGCGTATCACCAAAAGCTTTTAGGCGCATATGATTTTTTATAAGTTTAGTGACTTTTTCAATTGTTTCTTTTGGAAATTTAAGATCGTGCAATATCTTTCGAGTACGCTTTGCTCCGGCTATTTCGTGCCGGTAGAAGTGAACTCCTTTTTCATCTTCTGTTCTGGTTTGCGGTTTGGCAATATCATGCAAAAGAGCAGATAATCTTAATACAATATCAGAAGAAGTATTTTGTAAAACCTGAAGTGTATGTTCAAGCATATCTTTGTCATGATATTTGTTTTGCTGTGCACCAGCTAACAGGACTAATTCAGGGATAATATGTTGCATCATACCGGAATGCACCAGCATTCTTATTCCTTCAGCAGGAGCAGGAGATAAGAGGATCTTAATAAGTTCATCCCTTATCCTTTCACGGGAAATGTGTTTTAACATTTGTGCATTCCGAATGATACCATTCATTGTATTATCTTCAATTGAGAAACCAAGCTGCCCAGCAAAACGGACAGCACGCAACATTCTGAGAGGGTCTTCTTCAAAGATGATATCAGGATCGGAAGTGGTGCAGATTATCTTAGCTTTGATATCGGTAATTCCTTTGCTAGAAATATCCTGGATCTCACCATTCATTACATTCATAATAAGCGAATTAACTGTGAAATCTCGACGGTAGATATCTTCGGTAAGAGTACCTTGAGCTACATCTGGTTTGCGGTTTTTATTTCGATAAGATTCTTTTCGTGCCATAACAAACTCGATCTTATATCCGGAAATAATTACCTGTGCTGTGCCAAACCGCTGAAATATTACCGGACGAGAAGATATTTCTTTTTTGTATAATAATTGCGCAAGAGCGATACCACCATTGGGAAGTGTGACGACAATATCCAGATCATTACTCTCTATTCCCATAACCTTATCGCGTACAAATCCACCCGCAATAAAGGTATTATTCTCAAATTCTGTTCCTCGAATCGCATTAGCGATGATA
>DAOUVH010000273.1 GCA_030667725.1 Candidatus Cloacimonadota bacterium
CGATTACGGACCAATTCATTTTACCGGTATGGAAGCTTATCTAAATTACGATAGTTATATGCAGAACATTTATGGTGATGAGAGTTTTACAGATATGCAGATGCAGTGGCTTGAGAATGATCTTTCCCTGGCATCTACGAGCGAAACGCAAGTACTATTCTACCATTACGATTTTTCCGAGCAGATCGATCTTGATGTTATGGGGATAGAGATGGCTCTCTGGGGTCATATCCATTCCAATTCCGGTAGTATTACATCTCCTCCCTTTAACTTAGCTACAGAAAGCATCTGTGACGAAAATCGTGCCTATCGAGTGATCAATGTGAATAATAGCAATCTTGAACCCACTAATACGATTTATGCAGGCTGGAATGGAGACGAGCTTATCGCTACATTCACACCAGAAAACAATGGCTCTGCTGACAGCTTGTTCTGCTATATTGAGAATTCCCAAAATCTAAACTTTGCAGATGCTCAGTTGCGTTTCATAATGCCGGCGAATGCTGAAGAGTACATTGTTTATAATGGAACCTTAACTCAAATAGACGATTCAGGTGAGTTTGCAGTTTGTTATGTCTTAATTGATATTCCGACCAATGGGAATGCCTCCGTCTCGGTAGTAGCAGATTTTGATGCTTCTGCAGAGAATCAATTAATACCCCAAGATTTTCAACTAACCAGTTATCCCAATCCGTTCAATCCATCTACGACTATTTCTTTCTCACTTACCGCAGAGATCACAGAGGACACAGAGTTAAGTATATACAATTTGAAAGGACAGAAAGTTAAGGATCTCTTAATTGACCAATTAACTAATTCACCAGTTCACCAAGCTATTTGGGATGGCACAGATGATAGCGGCATAGAAGTTTCATCAGGGATCTATTTTATTAAACTGAAAAGCGGAAATTTTGAAAACTCGAAAAAGATAATGTTATTGAAGTAAGCTTAGGACATTTTTCTTTCTTGACACTCAAGAGAAAACATTTAAATTTGGGATCGTGTTCCTGAAATTATATACAACTACGGGATTATGATCCCGAAAATATATGCAATTCCAGGATTAGGGAGAGCATTATGATTAAAAGAGAAATCTCAAAACAGATTGAAAAACGTCTTTTCAAAGACAAAGCTATCATCCTGATCGGGGCTAGACAAGTTGGGAAGACAACCATGATCAATGATATATTGAAGGATATTCCTGATAAAAAACTCATGATCAATGGAGATGAAGCTGATTCTTTCTTCTGGGCACAAGAACCTACATCAGCTAAACTGAAGACTTTGATCGGAGATCATAAAATCGTTTTCATCGACGAAGCACAACACATTCCCAATATCGGTATCATCATAAAAATTATAATAGATAACATCGCAGGTGTGCAGGTGATTGCTACCGGCTCATCTGCATTGGAAATTAAAAATTTGATGAATGAACCGCTGACTGGTCGGAAATTTGAATTTCATCTTTTTCCCATTAGTTTTACTGAAATGGTAAATCATACAAACATACTGGAAGAAACAAAAACATTACATCAACGTCTGATCTATGGTTCTTATCCTGAAATAATCACCCATCCCGAAGATAATAAAAAGTTATTGAATATGTTGGCTGGCAGCTATTTATACAAAGATATTCTGGCATTAGATGCTATTCGAAAACCCGAAATACTTGAAAATCTCGTTCGTGCTTTAGCCTATCAAATTGGGAATGAAGTTAATTATCAGGAACTCAGCCAACTGGTGAAATCCGATGCGAAAACCGTGCAAAATTACATTATTCTCCTGGAAAAAACTTATGTGATCTTTAGATTACCAGCCTTCAGCAGAAATTTACGAAATGAGATAAAAAGAGGACGTAAGATCTATTTTTATGATAATGGTATTCGTAATGCCTTGCTGGGAAATTTCACCGATATTGAACTGCGTACTGATAAAGGCGCTTTATGGGAAAATTATCTAATTTCTGAACGTAAGAAATTGTTGAATTACCAAGATCGTTATGTTCAAAGCTATTTTTGGCGTACATTCCAGCAGAGTGAAATCGATTACATCGAAGAAGAAAGGCAGTCAATTTCAGCTTTTGAATTCAAATGGAACCCCCATGCAAAATGGAAAATTTCCAAACCGTTTAAAGAAAGTTATCATCCTAGAGAAATAAGACTCATTCACCCCCAGAATTATTATGAATTCTTGGGATTTGAATAAAAGGAGCCTATTATGAATCGTTGTCCCTGGGGAACAACTGATGAATTGATCCCTGCATAGTAATGGTGTTTGGGGATTTAGGAGAGAATTGTTATAAAATAATATCATCTATGCTTGGTTTTGGAAAAAAGTTGACTTAATATGCTTATATTTAATGTAAGTTTAAAATGTGAATCTAAGAAAAAGAATAAGTTAAATTCAGGAGAAGCAATGACAAACCTCTATGATTTACAGAAACTTTTTAGTAAAAAAGTTCTCATAAATCTTGCTGAGGGTATTGAAGATAATCTGGTTCAAAAATCTTTCCGGGATTATAATATACACTCTTTTTCAAAATTATATGATTTTGTCTTTTCTGAATTTTCAAAAAAATACCGTAATGATTTGTTTTACCGTAACTTAATTGCTACAAAGATTTTTTTAAGCCGACACTCTTTAGATAAGTCTGTTTTAATTAATGAATTGAGAATTGGTAAATCAAAAGCTGATTTAGTTATATTAAATGGAAGTTCTACTGCTTACGAAATCAAATCAGATGTAGATAATTTAGATAAATTGGACAAACAACTACAAGATTATCTAAGAGTTTTTGATTTCACA
>DAOUVH010000192.1 GCA_030667725.1 Candidatus Cloacimonadota bacterium
AACGGATTCTAATATTTTACTAGAACTTAAACAAATTGTACCCGAAATTGGAATTATTGCTGGAAATAAAAGTTCTAATCCATATTTTTCTAAATTGATCCCTGGTGAGGATGATGGTCGTGTTGCAGTGGATAATACGAAACTCGCTGAAATGAAAGATTTTATGGTAGTACCAAGTACACATCTGACAATCAAATATAATGATGAAGTTATTCAGCAAACCGTATTCTTCCTTAAAAATGGAAAATTCAATCATCTTAATAATGAATAAATATATAAAATATTTAATTAAATCGTTTCTTATCTTATTAATTACAACAGGGTTGATCTCTTGTGGTCATAAAAAGAATCCAACAGGTGGAAAAAAAGATACACTACAACCAGAAATCATTTCTATTATACCCGAAGAGTACAGTGATATCTCTGATTCAAATATTGAAGTTATATTTTCAAAACCTATCGAGCGAAATACAGTATTAAGCGGTATCTATATCTATCCCCCGATTTTAAAAAAGAAATACAGTTGGGATGGGAATATTTTAACTATTAAAATCCTTGAGGATCTAGAGAAAAACACAAATTACTACTTCAATTTCTCTGAGAAGATAAAAGGTGAACATGGCAATTTCCTAAATACAAGCAGTTCATTTATTTTTGTAAGTGGGAAGCTAAATGCAAATCGTATTTCTGGTAATTTTATTTATGAGGAAATTGAAGACAAAAGTAAGCCAATTCAAATGACGATCTTAACAGCAGATTCAACCGAGATCTTTTCACAGGAAGCCTTTGGAGATGCATACATAGTTGAAGATCTGAATAATATTGAGCACATTATTCGAACATATATTGATAAAAATGCAAATGAAAAATATGATTATGAAAGTGAACCGTATTTTCAGAACTCAATTGATCCAGCAAATTCGTCAACTATGGATATTTATCTCGCTTATGCGGATACAGTAAAACCGAACCTTAAATCTATCAATGTAATTTGTAACAATAGTATCGATGTAATATTTTCTGAATCAATTAGTTCTTTTTCCGAAATAGCAATAATTACAGCTGACTCATTGGAGACAAAAGTGAAAATTGTTGCTCATTATTTTAATAATGATGAATTATCACTTCTTACAACATTATTAGATACGCTGAAGTATAAAATTCAAATTAGTGATATTTTGGATTCCAAAGATAACATGACTTCAGAAAGTTCACTGATATTTGATGGAACTATGCTGCAGGATACAATTCCACCAGAAGTAATTTCATCATATCCAAGAACAGGATCTTCAGTAGATTCTTTCTTGCCGAAAATTTCTGTTCTATTCTCTGAAATTATACTGGAAAAAGATATTGAAACAAAATTAATCGAAGTAGAAACCGGAAATATTGAGGACATTGTTACCCTTAATAAAGACTCAAAACACTATATTCTAAGTTCAAAACATAGATTAAATAACTATTCTTCATATAAATTCACTTTGCATGCAAAGGATAGTAGTGGGAATATAATGACCAAGCCTTTTGAGACTATTTTTCTTCCAATTGTAAGAAATGTGAATAAAAATTAAAAACTATGAAGACAGCTAACATGTTGAGATACAAACATATATGAATGTGCAATCAGTTTTTTTAAATATTGTATATTAATATTTAACTTATTATAATACAACTAGATAAGATATATTTTGCAAAAATTTCTTGACACAATTATTGATTAAAATTCATTTAGGCATGTTCATTAATATAAGAATAGAATGTGATAATTTAAAAATGAGTGTTACTATCGCAAAGAAGTCTAGTTAATTAATTTTAACTAATGTGTGTGAAAAAAAAATCTAGGGAGAAAAAAAATGAAAAAAATTATTTTATTAGTAGTTGGTTTAGTATTCGTAGCAAGTCTGTTTGCTGGTGCTTCAGGTGAAGCCTACATGCAATATCCTCTTATTGGATATGCTGGTGCAACAGATGAAGATGGCGGATTAGTACAAGGTTATGTTGGTATTGGATATTGGGGAGCTGATTATGGTTTCCATTTTAATTTTAATAGCACAGCTTATCCTGGTGATGATTGGACAATTAATCATGCTTTTAAAAAGTTTACTCTTCATCCAATGGTTAATTTGCTAGTTGGTAAAACAGCAGTTCCTTTTGTTAAAGAAATCAATCCTTCATGATTTGCAAATGCTTATATTGTTGAGAATTATGTTTGGAATTTTGTTAATCCGGAAAATAACTTCATGCTTAAATTAGATGGTAATGTTAGTGGTTTTGGATGGCAGCTTTATACTGCTAATGTTAACGAATCAGCTATTCAAGGTTGGGATTATGCAGATTATGGTGCTCGTTTTGAATATGCAATAGCTGGAGTTGATATTGGTGCCGGTCTTAAAATGGTTGGTGTAGAAGAAGATGCTGATGGAATGATGAACTGGGCTTTTGACTTAGGCTATACTGCAGCAGAAATGGTTAATCTTAAACTTCAGCTTGTAAATTATGATGATGCTGTTGATGATACTGATGACTTAGATTTTTATTTTATTACTGAATATGTAAAAGGTTTTAAGGGTATTAAACCTTATGTTGGGTTTCTAACTTGTGCAGAGGTAACTTTGTCAGAATATCTCTATACAGATGTATCTTTATTCGATGTAAATGAGTATTCTGGAGATCAACAAAATGCAATATTTTTTGGGATTCATTTGAATCCTACAAAAGATTCAATTCTCAAACTTGAATACAAAATGAGATCACAAGAACTTTATTTACTTGAATTTGATGAAACAGGTCTTCCAACAGGAGAATTATTAGAGGATGATCTTTATACAGATACCCTAACACTACAATTAGGATTCTCATTCTAAGTTGTGTAGATATTAGTACAAAACCCCGCTGAAAGGCGGGGTTTTTTGTTTGTATAAAAATAGATTGATCGTTACCCTGATTAATCTTATGCGTTGTTCTTATTAGGAAGGGTAAGTTATAAATCAAGAAATTACATTTAAGAAAGATATTAACATTTGACAATGAAATTCACCTTTTGCAAAAGTCTTCAAAGGAAATAATAATGTTAAATGAAAATATTAGGCTGCTGAAAAAAAGTTTTAGGTTAAACAGATTTCTTAATGCAATTATAGTATATTTATCATATTATGTATCACTTGTAACTAAACGAGCAATATACTGGGGTTCTCCACCAATTGTTATGATCGAACCAACCAATATATGCAATTTACAGTGTCCACTATGTCCTTCCGGAAATGGAACTTTAAAAAGAACAAAAGGCTATATGGTATTTGATGTTTTTAAGAAGATTATTGATGATATAGAAAAAACTGCTTTCATGATTGTACTGTGGAACCAGGGTGAACCATATTTGAATAAAGAGTTTTCTAAAATGGTCAGGTACGCTTCAGATAGAGGTTTATTTACACTCGTTTCTACTAATGGGAATATAGATTACAATGCAGAAGAAGTTGTGAATTCAGGGCTGGATTCAATGATAGTCTCATTGGACGGCACAACACAAGAAAGCTATAATAAATATAGAATTAATGGAAAATTGGATAAAGTATTAGAAGGTGTAAAACAGATCGTAG
>DAOUVH010000023.1 GCA_030667725.1 Candidatus Cloacimonadota bacterium
ATCGAGTAGGATCAATTGTATCAATAATTTCGATATCTTCATCATCTTCACTATCAAGATCTTCTTCTATTATGATCTCAACAACAGGCTTAATTGTTTCTTCAGGTGGTTTAATTCTTTCTTTGATCTCAGGTGGGATATCAATAGCATCAATGATATTGATAGTTCTATCGTAAGGTTTCACTTCAATTTTAGGTGAAACAATAAAGGCAAATAATAATATCAGGATAGCTAAGCTTACTGATTTATCATAATAACTATCTGCAATGTCTTTCCAATCAATTGTTCGTTTATGCATATCTCACCTACCTTTGCAACTTAGCTTCAAAATAAACACGTAAAGTTTGCGCTTCACGTAATTGATTCAAGATATCAGACATGATACCATAGCTCGTATCCATATCCGTTCTGAAGCAAGTTAACACATTAAAGTCTTCTGATAGTTTCTTCTGCATAACATACTTTACATCAGGTATGGAAACAACGAAATCATCAATTGAGATCAAGCCGCCTTTGTTTACATATATCGTAGCTGCATGATTACGTGGTATTTTTTCAATACTTGCAGCTTTCGGCATTCTCACAGGTATTCCTTTTTCTCTAACAAACACGGTAGAAACCATGAAGAATAAAAGAAGCAGGAAAGCTATGTCAGACATAGATGCAGTTGGTATTGCCGTTTCCGGTCTTGCGCTTTTTTTAATATTAGCCATAATACCTTCCTAGTTCGTTGATAAAGAAATTTTTTCTGCACCAGCAGCTTGAAGTTTATCTAAAACCATCACCATATACTGGTATTTACTTTTTCTATCTGTTTTCAGGGATATTACCATATCAGGATTGTTTTTCACAATCTGATTGATCATCTTCTGCAATTCATTCATTGGCACGATCTGCTCATTTCCACCGGAAATAAGAGTAATGTTTCCATCTTTATCGATCCAGATCTTTGTAAGGTTCTCATCTTTTAATCTAACCCTTATTGTAGTGTCGTCAGATGCAGCAGGCAATACTATCCCTAAACCTTTTTTTATATCAAATTTTGTAGTTGATAGAAAGAAGACAAGCAGCAGAAAAGCCACATCAGACATCGATGCAGTGGGAATACCTCCCAGATCTTTTCTTTTTCTGCGTAACACAATTGCCTCCTATTTATGTTCTACAAGAGTTTCGATCATTTTCTCTGATCCTCTCTGCATATCCATCACAAGACCGTCTACCATGCCGAGGAACATATTGTTAAAGAACTGCATTGGAATAGCAACAGCCAAACCAGCAGCAGTAGTGATAAGGGCAATTTGGATACCGGTAGCAACAATTGTAGGTTCCACTTCACCGGCAGCAGCAATATCACGAAAAGCACGGATCATACCAACAATTGTTCCAAAGAAACCAAACATAGGTGCAAGATTAATTGTTGTAGAGAGCGGAATAAATCCTTTCTCTAAGAACGCCATCTCGATCACACCTGCATTTTCAATAGCTTTTTCTACAGCATCAATTCCTTTATCTACTTTCAATAGACCATTATGCATTACAGCAGCAACCGGTCCTTTTGTCTCTTCACATAGTTTGAGAGCTTCATCATATTTCTTCCCCTCGATCAGTGGAATCACTTTACCAAGAAAATCGTTAAGGTTGATCTTCGCATAGCTAAGTGAGATTACTTTCCAAATTATAGTTGCAATACCCCAAATTAAAAGAAGAAGCATTGGGTACATAACAAATCCACCTTGAATAAACAGGTCAACCAATCCGCTGCCTACAATCTTACGTGCGAACATTTCAAGTCCACCAGATTGAGAAGTTTCTTCAAATGGGACTTCCTCAATAACTTCCTCAGCAACGATTTCTTCAACTGCAACTTCTTCTTCAACAATCTCATCTTGTGCAAATGCTAAGGCAGTAAACATGAAATTAGCAAATGCTAAAACCATAAATATGGTTAAAAGTCTTTTCCTCATTTTATATCCTCCAAATTAATTTCTATTTCTCTATTACCAAATATAAGTTAACCCAAACGAGAAGGTTCTACCTGATGTTATATTACCTGGGTTACCATCCAATGAGCTATACACTGAAGTTGTATTAGGGTCAATATAACCATCATCATTGAAATCTAAATCTGCTCCACTGTTATATGGATCTCCAGTTTTTGCATAGACGTTATTGTAATTATCTTTATCAAACAAATTTAAAATATTTGCATAAAATCTGAGTTTCATATTTTTACCGAACGTAAAATTCTTAGTGAATTTCAAGTTTGCACTAGCTGTATGAGGGGCAATTACGCTATTAGTCTCCAGTGAGGCCACATCATTCTCATCAACCGGTGTATAAGGAGAACCTGAAGATAGTGCATAAAGGAAATTAACTGAAAAATCCTGTAGTGGGAGAACAGTTCCAGTGAATGGTATATAGAATTCTTCACCCTCTCCAACCTTAAAAGTAAAGTTGAAGTTAACATTATGTCTGGTATCCCAGGCTAAAGGAAATTCTCGTAAACTTTCTTCATTATCAGTAGAAGTTTCAGAGTGATTTCCATTTGCCCATGTTAATGAATAAGCAGCAGAACCTGAGAAGAAATTTGAAAGATATTTGCTTATGTTCAAATCAATTCCACGAACACTTCCGTAATCTTCAGAAATATATTCATTCCATTTTAGTGTAGGATCAGCAGGGTCCGTTTTTTCTACTGTACTTACATAGTTATAAATATTTTTGAAATAAGCTGTAACATCCATAACATAATCTTCATTAAGCTGATACTGTAAACCAGCTTCATAGGTTATTGTCGTCTGATCTTCAAGTTCAGGGTTGCCAACAACTATATTTGATCCAGGATTTTCTATAACGTCCTGTGGCCTGCCTGTAGTAAAGATATACTGCATTTGAGGCAACTGTCTTTGATAGTTATAAACAAAGTGTAATACACTTCTTTCTGAGATCGGGTGAGAAACACCAAGACGAGGTGAGATCATGAATTGTGGTTCATTGAATCTATCACTGATCGTCTCATGGTAATCTGCAGCACTCATATATTTTGCATAGGCTTGAGGATAAAGAATTGGGTCTGGAATGACAAGAGCTGAATTTGGATCGTTCTCATCCTCCAAAACCTTATATATGGTTTCGTTCATTGGATGATTCGGGTCAATAGATTCCAGATAAGATCCTGTGTAACTAGCTGTTTTAATATCGTAATCACCACCGAGATACCAGATATCGCATCTTACTCCGGCATTGATGATCAAACCTTCCCAAACCATTGCATCCTGTACGTAAAAACCACCTTGCCATGGCTCTGCTTGATAACCATCTGTTAAACCTGAAGCCGCAATTGTTGCAGCTAAGAGATCTTCTCTTGAGTAATAGTCTATCCCTCCAACTGGAGCGAAAGTTCCCGTTCCAGGAATTGAATCTCCTTCAGCAAAAGATGCTTCGGGTGTACAATTTTGCAGGTAATCATTGTATCTGTTTTCTGAAAGATCCCAAGGATTTCTCCACTGATCTTTCTCGATTGTATGTTTAATTAATTCAAATCCTGATTTTAGCCCATGAGTTTCATTTGCTTGATATTCAACATCTGTTCTTAATTGGATCATTTGATTACTATCATCAATGTAAGTACCCCAAACAGTACCTGGTTCAACAAATGGAATAACTATTTGACTTCCATCACCTGTTTCGTACGCCCAGCTATAATCTTCAACATCGCTAACGATATTGTTATCTGGCTCGGTTAAATATGAAATTCCATCAGTACGTCCAAGTTGATTATCACCATATAGATCAAATTCATCTGAGCTTAGTCCAAACCAGTCATCTCTGGTTATATCTCTGGGTGATTGAGTAACACTTTTCTCGTACATACTTGCTTTAACTTTTATGTTTATCTGAGATCCAATAGTATGATCGTAGGTAGCGATGTACTGTCTTTGTTCTCCAGAAGTTTTAGCATAATGTTCCAAGGCGTATCTCCAACCATGGCTAAATGGAAGATGCTCATATACATCGCCTCGTACAGCAAATGTAATATTTTGGCGTTCATTAAATTTATATTTCATTTTCAAATTTGCGTTGTAATCATTATTATTTCTGTTACCCATATCGAACCCAATAAAATCTTCTCTGCCTTCATAAGGATCATATTGTTGATAATCTGACCAGCTACTAACCAATCCATCAAGATCTTCATATGGATTCAAATTATAATAATCTTTATATCTGGAATCATTCCAGCTTCCCACAGCATTAAAATAGAATGTAAATTTATCCCTAAGAGATGAAACAAATGGACTTAATACCGGACCGCCAATTGCAAACTTTATAACATCGCTATTTGCATTATCAGTAGTGTTGATCAAGTGATCTGAAACAAATTCCAATTTTCCAGAATAATCACGTGATCCACTTTTAGTTATGATATTGACCATACCGGATTGAGCATTGCCATATTCAGCAGTAAGTCCACCGGTCATTACATCCATGTTTGCAATTGCATCAGTATCAATAGTAAGAGCGGCACCACCATCCACAGGGTCAGAAACAGACATTCCGTCTACTGTATATGATAACTCTTCAGATCTACCACCACGAACATGAATTTCTCCATTATTGAGGGTAACGCCAGCAGTCATCGCAATAACCTCTTCGATCTGAGTAACAGAAAGTTCTTCCATGTCTGCTGCTGAAATTTGTTTTCCCGATCCTGATTCGGCTGGATTGATCATTAAAACTTTGCTCTCAACAACATCATGACCTGGTATTGCAATAGCCTGTTGCGGCATTATAATATTGAGAATTTCAGTAATGTCTAAGCTGATTTTCACACCGGTAATTTTTTGGGTTCTAAATCCACCACGCATACAAAAAACATCGTATACACCTGGTGTAATATTAATCATGTAATAGGAACCATTTTCCTTGGTCATCATCCCCGCAACGAGTGTTTCACCATCCATAATCGTTATATTTGCGAAAGGGATAGGATTCCCTTTATCATCTGTTACTTTACCTGCAAGTTTACCGGTTTCTCCAGCAGATAATATTGAGATAAACAGAAAAGTTAATATGAGTGAAATAGTGATTTTCTTAAGCATTAATAATCCTCCCTAAATTATTTATTAAATACATTTCATTAGAACAAAAACTATAATAAAAAAAATCGTGTCAATTTATATTTTTTATTACTCCCTTTTTTTTAAATCTCATTTTCTTTGGTTCCATTCATCTGTCAAGTACTTAGTCAATCTCAACTTTTCAGCAATTTCAAGCTCATAAGGCTCAAGGGTTTTATGAATCACAAACTCATCTTTTATCCATTTCTCCTTGAACCCATCCATTAAGAATTGAGTGGCTTTATCATAACTTTTTGGAACATTTAGAATATCATTTATAGCAACTGTTTTTCTATTCAGATAAGTTGCCATTCGTTCTTTTTGATCTTTAGATAAACCGGGTAGTATTAATGCCAATTTACTTTGATTATAGTTAAGCAAAATGGAACCATGCTGGAGAAGGCAGTTGTTCTTTCTTACCTGTGCACTACCCACGATCTTCTTTCTATGATAATTCAGCTCATATCTGGAACTGCTCGTAAAACAAGGGTTTGCAGCTTGTCTTTGATGTCCTGAGCTTAAATTACCTTTCTCAAAATCAACATTAATACCCATAAATTCAAGTCCTTTTGCCAATGCTTTACTAATTTCAGAATATGCTTCCGTTACGTTACCGGTCAATCTTTCAACAGCAGGACTGATAACTGCATAGGTTACTTCATTATCATGAAGAACCACTCTGCCGCCGGTTGGTCTTCTCACAAAACCAAAGCCATGTTTTTTTAAGGCAACAAAATCAACTTCTTTAGCTACTTCTTGGTTATAACCACAGGAAACCGTTGATGGTTCCCAATCATAAAACCTTATTGTCGGTAAAGATCTTCCATCTTGAACACACTTAAAAATAGCTTCATCTACTGCCATGTTCTGAGCCGAATTTAGCTTTCCCGAATTTAAAAACCGCCATTTCATTATCAAAACCCTATTTAATTAATTATTATTAATATAATGCATTTAATATTCCTTATATAAAATATTAATAATAAAGTTGCTTAAACCGCAAATATAACACTATTCTTTTATTTGTTAATATTTTATTCAAATTTATAAAACACAACATTCTGCGGAATTTATTCCGCAGAATGTACTTATTGATAATCAACTAATCTATTCAACAACTCCACCAATTTTAGAATCAGTTTCTTTAATTTCCTCTACTTCTTTTTTCTCGTCTTTAGAAGCCAATCCATGCTCATTACGTAACTCCTCATAAAAAATAGTTTGGGAAGTAAGCATATAAGGATACAACCATAGGAGACCAATGCCTAAAGTAAGAATACAAAGTAAAACCCAACCAATAAAACTAAGATCCAAACAAAACAGTTTCGATTTATATCCATACATTATTTTCTTGCTTTGTCTCAATGCTTCTGATACTCCGATATCGGGATCATCGATCATTAAGTAAAAGACCATTCTATAAGAATATGCTGCAATTATACCGGGTACAATAAGAAGCAATGTCCAAAGGAAAATATACAGATTCATAAGTAGATATACGCCTAAAGTTTTCCCGAACAGACCAAGGTTTTTACCTGAAAATGAAAATGCCTTAAAAAGTAAATTAAAATCACCGATTTTCTCTCTGACTATAGTTAGATAATACAGATACAAACCAAATAATAATGCACCCATGATCAGAAAAACTGCACCATAAGCTGAACTGACAACAGATGAAACGCCGCTAAAGATCAAACTTGCTAAAATTACATTTAACCAATTCCCGGTTAAAGATTCTCGTGCAAAACCTCTAATTGTTGAATTATTATTCATTTCTCCTCCTTAAAATCGAATACTTTTTTCTATTACTTCCTTTCTTGCTAAGATATCATTCATACTAATTTCTTTCAATCTGTCTACACTAAAAGATTCCACATTAAAAGATGCAGTAATAGTTCCAAAGATCATTGCATTTTTAATTGTGATCTCTTCAAAATTTCCTTGTGAAGCCAGGTAACCCATAAATCCACCTGCAAAACTATCTCCTGCACCGGTAGGATCAATTACTTTTCTTACCGGATATACAGGAGCAAAAAAGATAAATTCATCTGAATAGGCAAAAGAACCATACTCCCCTCGCTTCACAACTATTAGTTGAGGTCCCATCTTCTTTGCCTTCTTAGCGGCTTCAAAAATATTTTGTACGTCGGTCAACATTCTCAATTCATCTTCATTGATAAATAAAATATCAACATTATTAATTACTTTTAACAGTTTTGACTTTGCACCGGATATCCAGAAGTTCATTGTATCACAAGCAGTGATTTTAGTATTATCCATCTGCTCTAGAACTTTCAACTGCAAAACCGGATCAATATTGCCCAAGAACAGATAATCACATTTTTTGTTATCATCACATAATTGAGGATCAAAATCAGCAAATACATTAAGTTGTGTATCAAGTGTTTCAGCTTTATTAAGATCATTATATTTTCCTGACCAGTGAAAGGTTCTACCAGGAGCCAATTTAAGATCTTGAGTATCTATTTCGTTCTTTCCAAGAAGCTCAAAATATTTTTTTGGAAAATCATCTCCAACAATTCCTACAATACTGCTCTTACAAAAATTTTTACTGGCCATAGATGTAAATATTGCGGATCCACCCAATGAAAGATCAACTTTTCCAAATGGAGTTTCTATATTATCCAGTGCAATCGAACCTACAATAAGTAAACTCATTTATTCTCCTGAGTCTGGATTGAATCTGTTTTGGTAGACGTGATCCAACTTCTAAATTTGTCAGGATTTGCATCTGAAAAGTATCTGATTATCATAACAACAAAAACAAGAGCGAGAATTCGAATGATAAAATTAACCCAGGTTGAGCTTCGCATACCTCTTCTCTCCTGGCGTCTTCTTTCAATCTCTTCTTTAAATTCTTTCATATGATCTTAACGTAAACTATGAATTAGTCCTTTCTTAAATCTTTTTAATCCTTCTTTAATATTTCCCATACTTGTTGCATAAGAAAAACGCACATATTTATCAGCACCAAATGCCGAGCCCGGAACAATTGCCACTTTATATTTCTTTATAAGATATTCACACATTTCAACAGTGTTTTTAATGCCCAGTTTATTGTTATGCAAGTAATAGGCAATATTCGGCATTGCATAGAAAGCACCACGCGGAAGTCGACACTTCACATTGGGAATTTTATTCAATTCATCTACTATGAAATCGCGACGTTTCTTGAATTCTTCACGCATTTCAGCAACACTTCCATCACAATCATTCAAAGCTACTATGGCAGCTTTCTGGGTTATTGAATTTACACATGAAGTTGTATGACTTTGAATTCTGGCAGCCCGTTGAATGATATCTGTTGGACCGGCTGCATAACCAAGTCGCCACCCTGTCATTGCATAAGCTTTAGAGACTCCATTTATCACAACAGTATGCTCACGAACTTTATCACTTATTGTAGCAATAGATACGTGTTCTTTTCCATCATAGATCAGCTTCTCATATATTTCATCAGAAATTATCATAATGTTATGTTTCACACAGACAGCAGCAATTTTCTCCAATTCCTTTCTATTATATATAGAACCGGTTGGATTATTGGGAGAATTCAAAATAAGCGCTTTAGGATTACTTAAAGATTCCAGCGCTTCTTCCAATTGTTCTGCTGAAATCTTGAAATTAGAGGCAGCTCGTGTAGGAAGTAAAATTGGAAAAGCATCAACCATTTCTACTTGTGAAGTATAACTTACCCAATATGGAGATGGTATCAAGACTTCATCACGCGGATCGCAAATTGTCATCAGCAGAAAAAAGATAGAAGCTTTAGCACCGGGAGAAACAAGGATATCATTTGGATTGCAATCAAGATTGTTATCTCGTTTTAATTTGGCGGTAATTGCCTTCCTTAGCTCAATAATACCGGATGATGCTGTGTATCGTGTAAAGTTTTCATCAATCGCTTTATGAGCTTCATCCTTGATGTAATCGGGAGTGTCGAAATCTGGTTCACCCACACCAAAATTGATCACATCGATACCATCTGCTATCATTTGCTTGGCCAGATTAGAAACCGTAAGTGTAGGTGACGGTTTGATCGCCTTAGCCCGGTGAGAAATTTGAATCGCCATTTTCATTACCTCTTTATTTTTCTTACTTTTATTATTTTTCACCTTCAACAACAAGTTTAGAAAGATCAGCTACCTGCAGAAATAATTCTCTTATTAAAGCCAAAATGTTGTATCTGTTTTGTTTGATCTCAACATCCTCAACGTTAACCAAGACATCATCAAAGAAGTTATCGATCGTGCTGCCGTATTCAACAAGCTTTTCCAAGATCTTTTTGTAATTTTTATCGGAAAGCAGTTCTTCGATCTTAATTTTCAAATCCAGATATTTTACATAAAGTATCCTTTCACTTTCTTCTTGAATAATTTCTTGCTTCACATTGGAAGTACTTTTCACTTCGGCAATAATATTGGAAACACGTTTAAAACCAAGAACCAGTTTGATAAAATCTTCCTGTTTTTTAAATTCCTGCAACGCTTCAGCTCGATGAATAAGATCAGGAATATTGGAATGATCAATATGCATCACACTATCAATAATATCGTAATCAAATTGTTTTTGTTTAAGAAGCCAGTTCACACGCTGTTTGAAAAAGTCATAAACTACATTTTTATTATTCTCGGGTCTTTTAAGTTTACCTTCAAGAAAATTGAAAGTTACATCTATCAATTTATAAAGATCAATCTCAAAATTCTGATTTAAAATAATTTGTACAACTCCATTACCTGCTCTGCGCAGAGCAAAAGGGTCTTTCGATCCTGTCGGAATCATATTAACACCAATTATTCCACAAACCGTATCCATTTTATCCGCAATAGCAACAAT
>DAOUVH010000032.1 GCA_030667725.1 Candidatus Cloacimonadota bacterium
GCAATAAGTTGAATAGATGTTGCTTCAGCATCATAATTTCCACTGTTTAAAAGTTCAAGATCGAAACTGGAATTTGAATCTTGCAGCAAATATCCATTCGGTTCATCTACAATAAGATCCGATATAGTAAATTGCGGTGATGTGATCTCAAGCGGCATATAAAATGTATTTTCACCAATATCAGATAAAATGTTTAAGAATATTTCACCCTGAATTCCATCCCGCCATAATGGATCAAGTTCTATCTCGAAATCACAGTTAGTGAATTCACCGGCATTTAAAGAACCCAATGTATTTAAACCTGATAGAATTTCAATAAAATCATCTTCAGTAGATATTTCAAACTCTAGATTATTTGCCTGAACACTTCCTGAATTCTGAATATTAGCAGAGATAATGACAACTTCACTTGGAAATATATCTGAACATGTATAATCATCAAGCCTTACAATATCTTCATCAACTACTGTTATTTCGCTGGTTATTGGAATGAACTGATATTTGGAAGCAGTTACAGAATATATACCAGCTTCAAGTGTTACTGGGATACCCACATTTCCAAACACATCAGAAATTCCTACAGTAATAAGACTATCACCATTAGTAATAGCAATTGTAAAACCCGATTTATCTTCCTCTTCAAAATCAATTTGAACCTCAAAATAATTTGAACCTGATGGGATCTCATCCGGTAGAGTCATCTCAAATATTTTGGGAACATCAGTAAGAACCTGTAATCCCGGATCACCTAAAAGATTATAAACATAGAAATAGAATTGATCGGAATTATTTGCGTTTCCCCAAGCATGACAGTATGGATAGTTATTATAAAGTTCCATCTTTCCACGCAGCATCATTTCACCACATCTTGTTATGTCTTCCTGGGTAATACCCTGGTATATTCCCATATCATTTGCATTATTAAATGGTGTTTTTGTATCGTGTTCACTTGGTCCTATAAAACCGATAGCTCCTTTAGGATCTGAAGGTGAGCCTGCAGTAAGCCAGGTTTCTCCAAAACAGGAAGGATAACTAGTACTTGCAAAATCTCCACCGCCACAGGTCATGCTTGTTACCATTGGCAGTTTAAATCCATTATTCAAAGAATGAATTCCATTTATATTAAACAGATCACCATAATTTCCCCACCAGTAACTCGGAGCTCCATATCCACGGTAATTCAAGAATGTATAACCGCCATTAATCATATTTATTACAGTGTTCATATTATTTTGATAAGGAGAGATGAATGTGTCTACAGCTGTAAATTCAAAATCCAGTAATTTTTCTCTAACTTCCATCACGGTTTCTCTTCCTGAATAGAATTCCCACCAGTCAACAACACAACCCAACATTAGAGCTTTATTCTGCCAATCATCTGCAATTAATGGATCACTCTCATAATTTATTATTTTACTAATGATCGTATTCAATTCTAATTGTGAACGTACAGAAAAACGACCAACAAATATATCGGGAAAATAATCATCACCTTCCAGTAGAGAATAACTATGATCACTTACATCCCAGGGAGTCCAATAACCTACCACATAGAATGATGGAACAACGATAGAACCATCAACATCACCGACTAACACAACATATTCCGGAGGAATTTCCCAATTATCATAAGCATTTTGGATGTAGTTTTTAATTGCGTCAGCATTATAACCGGTTTCAGATAAAGTTGCAACTTTGGTTTTGTAACCTAGTTTTTCTTTCCATCTAAGAAGCGGTTCTAAAAGTGATGCCGTATCATCTTGAACAATAAAGAGATATTTCCCATTTTGCTCTGTTCTTAAGGGGTTACTACCATTAATCATTGATTTGGCTATATTGGAAAATGAATTAATATTGCTTTGCTTTAATTTCGGATTTTTTGTATTTGTTTCATCTAATATTAGTTTAATTTCGATATTCTCAATTATTCTAATTTTATTTTGCAATGAATTATATTGTATTGGTGACACAGCAATTTGTGAGAATCGATATGCACCCATAATACTTGGGTCACTTATTGTTACGATATCTGAAGGAAGCCATTCGTTCCGTTTATATTCGCCTGAATTTATATCTTCGTCATTCAGAAGACCTGAAGGTAAAATTGCTTTATCAAGTTCGATGATTTTCTCATCATATGAGATATTTTCTAAAATATAATTCCCGAAATCAGGGAGATCAATGAGTTTAGTATAGATTGGTAACTGCGGTTCTCCAACTTTTCCGGAAGAGACGCAATCCTTTATTTGAACTTGTATAAAAGTATCATTTTGTGAGGTTTGCTCAATTAATTCGAGGTTATCAAAATTTCCGGATATTTGTATTGAACTTCCTGAAATATCGAAGTTGATCGCACTTGAGATCATAATAATAGATAATGTAAAAAGCGTAAAAATTTGTTTCATGTATAAATTCCTTATATTTTTTTATTTTTTATAATGCAAAAAACGAGCCAGATAACCCCTTAAGTTCAGAAAAATTAAATTTATATTTTGATCGTAATATTATTTTATTAATAAGCATTTTTTTGTGTTGATGTGCTTTCCTTTATATTCCATTTTGTAAAAATAAATTCCAGTAGAGACACTTCTTCCATTCGAATTTGTTCCATCCCATATTGTAGTATGATATCCTGCAGGAAGTACTTCATTTAATAGTGTTTTAACTTTCTGACCTTTGATATTGTAAACGGTAATAGATGTTTTACCATACGTATCTTTTATTGAAAAACTTATGGTTGTTTGCGGATTGAAAGGGTTCGGATAATTAGAGTGTAGATCTGCAATTTCTGGTGTTGCAATATCATTACCGTTTATAGAAACAGGATTTTCTTCATATGCAGTATGAGTAAATTGAACAGATGAATCTAATGGAAGGTCATTAGTTTTTATCTGCAAATAGTAATAGTCGTTAGGATTAATCACAATATCAGGAAAAATTGTTTTTTGCTGCCATTCTTCCCATTCTATCAATCCCGTATTATCGAACCAGGCATAGGATTCTCCGGAAATGGGTGGATCGTTATTAGCAACAATATCGAAGTAATTTGTGTTATCGGGGATTTCAAATTCAGCAGAATAATATGTCCAATCAGTATCACCGCTAACCGGTTCAAAGTTATCTTGTCCCAACAATGTTCCACCAGTTCTGGTGTTATAGAATCTTGCTTGAACCATTACGCCTTCACAATTTTCTGTTTTTACATAACTATGAACAGAGTATTTGCCGTTAGATCTTCTTTTCATTCGGTTTTCCAGATTTGTGATAATATTATATCCATTGGCAGAATTCTGTTGAATACATAAAGAACGTTCACCTTCATAGAATTCAGTATCGTCAAGCCACTCATCATCGCTATTTACATTCCAAACACTAGCACCTTCGTCTTCAAAATTACCAAACCAGATAAGTTCCCGACCAACTCGAAATTCAAAACTATTTCCTGGTGATATTATATCGACACTTGAGATATTACCCCATTGGGGAAGAGGTACTATTTGAGAGACATGTTCTTCTCCGTTAAAAGAGAAATTCAAATCTTCGGTGTATTGTTCATTCTCTATCAACATAGTCAAGGTATCAAGAATCACGTTTGCTTCGATCTCAAGATTATCTACACTCAAATATGTATTTAACTCTTTAGATTTCATCTTGATATAATTCAAGATATGTCTTCCTAAGTCACCTGAAGCGATCTGTGGGATTAAATCATCAATGAACGCAGGCTTTAAGCTGAATGAACTAAATCCATCTTCATCAATTGAAGTGTTTAGGATCATAGTCGGGAAAGTTTCGAGATAACTAAGGTCGAAAACGAAATTCCCAAGAGAATGAGCAATTACCTTTCCATTGTATACTTCAATTCCCTGGATTACATGTGGATGATGACAGATAACCAGATCAGCACCGGAATCTATCATGTGGTGGCGGATCTCAATATCCCACATATGGGGAATATCAATTCTGGGAGTGTAGTCTTCATCTTCAACAAAATCCTTCTCATCCCAGCCGGCAAAGACATCTATCAGATCATAATTAGCTCCGGGAGCAATAGAATATTCACTTCCTGAATGAGCTTCCACAATTATAAGATCAGCATTATCCTGCACCGCATCTATCTGTTCCATAATATAATATGGAGTCATATATGCAAATCCGAATTTATTATATCCAGCCTGAAGGTAAGGTTGGTAATTGTTATATTGTCCAGTTCTATCACACGATCTTAAGAAAGCCAGATTTATACCTTTTTTGGAATAGAATAATGGCTCGTATGCTTCGTAGGAATCTGCTCCAGCACCGGAATAACGAATTCCATATTGATCAAGAGTGCTTTGAGTTTCCTGCATACCTTCCAACATATAATCACTAACATGGTTATTTGCCAAGCTAACCAGGTCTATACCTGCATAAGCAAGACCGGCAGCATTTTCCGGTGCACCTTTAAAATATATCGTTTTAGTTGGATGATGTTCATAATGGGTTGTGAGCGGACACTCGAGATTTGCAACTGTAATATCAGCATTTTCTCCCAATATGGATAATGTCGGCTCAAAGATAGCTTCAACTCCTTGTGTAGGAATTATACCACCACCAGCTTCATAGGCCCGCGCCAGCATAATATCACCCACGAAGTTCATAGTTAGCGGAAATGAAGTTGGCCCTTCATCCACATCGATCTGACATGTTGAATAACCATTATAACCAGTGTCATCAATTACCTGGAGATGAACCGTATATGAATGATCATCCTCTACGACAAAGGTATGTGCTGGATTTTGCAGTGTACTTGTAGAATCATCTCCAAAAAACCAGAGAAAGCTGTGTTCATCGCTATCAGGATCTGTAACTTCACTGTAAAATTGTACATTTACACTGCGTAGATTATCCAAATTCTTGTAAACAGTTCCGATTTCAAAACTAATTTCAACTTGTGGTGAAATTGGTAGGTCTTCAGTGATATTATAAATATTATCGAAATAAACGATTCCGGAACCTCCATCGTTGTCATTCACGAAAATAAGTTCCGTGATATCAGGCAGATATTCAAACCAAGAGAACCAGTCATCAGCAATAGGAAGCAGGAAATTATTCCATACACCCTCATCAAATGCACCCTGGTAAACAGGTATCCATTCTTCAATATTCAACATTTCGAATCCATCCAGAGAGTAGAACAGCTCATTTGTACCATCACCTACACCAAATGCGTGGATCTCACCCTTATCTTCAATAAAGCAGGCAATTTGCCATACGTCATTTGAATCGACTGTAACAGGCTCAATTGCTTCCACCTTCCAGGTGTTCCCGTAGATTTTAAGTGAATATTGTGAAAGTGTGTTATATGTATTCTCGGATGTTAATTCCCAGGCATCAGGTTGAAGATCTTGAGCTGGATATGAAAATAGGGAAATTTCTCCACTCTCAAAGTCTTCAATTACTATTTCACGTTCAGCAGCAAAGCTCAACGGGCTTACTAATAATGCTATAATCAAAATACATATAAGTTTAAATTTCATAATTCACTCCTATTTAACTAATACAATTCCAAATATATAAAATTGAGTAAATTTTGACAAGGTTTTATCCATTATTTGCCGATATTCAAATATTGACAGAAATTTTAGTAATTAAAAGATACCATCAATGAATAAAATAGTATTGTTTTTCTTAAAAAAATATATATCATCTCCAAAAAGGGAATGGTTGCGCTTTGACTCTGTTTTCATGGTTATCGGTATAATCATTTCCGTAGCAACTCTTACCGTAGCTCTATCCATTTTTGAGGGATATGAAACAGTACTAAAAAATACAATTCTCGGAGTAAATTCCCATATTTATATTTTTAAAGCCGGCGAAGGGAATCTTACAAATGAAGAAGTTGAGCAAATAGAAAATGAACTGCAAAAACATGATGGAGTGGAGAATACTTCTGCTCTAATCGTTACTCAAGCTATGGCAGTAAATGGGAATAGAATAAAAGGATCAATAGTGCGTGGAATAGACTGGGAACAACTGGAACTTCCAAGCAAATATAAACAATATGTATTGGAAGGTACATGGAAACTCAATGCTGAAAATTCGGCAGTACTTGGTTATAAACTGGCTAAGGAACTGAATCTACATGTGGGAGATAATTTTAAACTCATTAGTCCGATGAATTCCAAAGTTACACCGATGGGCATAAAACCAAAAGAGGAAATATTTACATTAGTGGGTTTGTATAGATCAGGAATGTATGAATATGACAGTAAATTTATTTTTATTGATAGGGAAGTAATGAGCGAATTTAACTCGATGGAAAATGAATTTACATTGGTGGAAGTACAGTTGAAGACGGATTGGATTGAAAAAGCTGATTATATCGCCTACGTTTGGGAACATGAATTTGACTATAAATATCAGATATCTTCCTGGGTAGATTTCAACAGCAATCTATTCTCATTATTGAAGATGGAAAAATGGGTAATTTTCATAATCCTAAGTTTTTTGATCTTGATCGCATCATTCAATGTAGTAAGCTCTGTAACAACATCGATAATAGAAAAGCGTACCGAATTGGGAATATTGAAGGCTTTTGGAGCTTCGGATAAAATCTTGCAGAAAATATTTATTGGTAAAACATTAATACTGGCTTTGTTATCTGTTTCATTCGGTCAGATACTGGGAGTTCTAATAGCGAAATTCCTAAGCTGGCAGAAGTTTTTCGTGCTCAAGGGGGACGTCTATTTTTTGGATAAAATTAATGTTCAATTTGGTTACATAAGTTGGATTATAATTCTGGGAGTATCAATGCTGATAGTATTAGTTGCATCGTTGATACCCTTGAAGAATATTTCAAAATTGAACATTACAAATATAATTAGAAAGGTATAAAACTGATATTAGGAGATTAAGATTGAGTTTGATAAGAATTGAAAAATTAAAAAAGAGTTACCAGGAAGCTTCAGGTAAATTGGAAGTCTTGAAAGGAGTAGACCTGGAAGTACATCCGGGTGAAATGATAGCTATCACCGGAGAATCCGGCAGCGGTAAAAGTACACTTCTTCATATGATGGGAATGCTGGATAGCTATGATTCCGGCAAGATCTTTTATTCTGGGAAGCAGATCAATATTAAGGATAATGGACTAAATGAATTCCGTAATAAACGAATTGGATTTGTATTCCAATCTCATTATCTTTTGGAAGATTTTACAGCAGAAGAGAATGTTGCAATGCCAAAATTCCTGGCTACAAAAGATTTCAAAAAAAGTGTAATAGACTCAAGACAGTTATTAGAAGCACTTGATCTTGATGATAGGCGAAGTCATTATCCCAGCCAGTTAAGTGGGGGAGAACAGCAAAGAGTTGCCGTAGCGAGATCTTTGATCAATTCTCCAGAAATCATTTTTGCCGACGAACCAACTGGAAATTTGGATTCAAAACATAGTGATGAACTAATTAATTTACTGATGGATCTTAATAAAACACATGGGCAGACCTTTGTAATTGCGACACATAATAAAGAGATCGCCGGAAAGATGGATAGATGCTATATTTTGGAAAATGGAATTTTGAAAGAAGAAACAAAATAAAAGCTTAAATTAAAAAATGAAAAAGAAAACCTGGCTACTGATCATCGTACTGATTGTCTTCGTAATCAATATCTCCTTCTTTGTATTGGTGAGAATGGCAAAAGTGGATAAGGTAGTTCAAACTAGGATAACTGACCAACTCTCTGAAAGACTTAATGCAGTTATTGAGATGGAAGGTTTTACTTTTAATGATAAACAGGCAAATATTTCAGGAATTATAATTAGCAGTCCCGGTAAATATGAATTAAAGGTGAGTCAGCTGTATGTTGAGTATGACCTAATAAAACTCATTTTCTCAAAATTTGAAAATTTAAAAGCAATATCACATATTAAGATATATGATCCTGAGTTTTCTCTTAGGATCGTACCTGATGGAAATAAAAAAGAAAAAAATGAATTTATTATACCGGATATTACCAAATTCTTTAAAATGCTAAATATTTATAACGGAACTTTAACTATTGAATTTGAGAATGAAAGTGTGAAAATTGCTAACAATTGGCAAAGAATAGATCTTTCTATTAAGAATACTAAAAGCTCTGACATTACACTTTCAGCTAGTTCTGGTGATGGATCTGATTTGCTGGGCTCTTGCGTATTAAACAAAGGCTCGATAGAGAAGGCTGAACTGAAATTGAATGATCTGAAACCATCAAAATTAGAGATCGCTCAATTGAATTCTTTGGAATTTCTACTTGATGCTGATGTAAATTACTCGGATGATAAACTTAAATATTATGCTAATATTAAAAACGTTAATGCCGGATTCGCAGAGAAGAAAGCTTCGATTGATTCTATTTTAATATCTGGAGACAGTGATCGAACATTTATAACACTTCATAACACAGATCTAGACGAAAACAAGATCGATGGGAATGTAATTATCAATGATATACTCTCAGATAAAAGAACAATTGAATCAGAATTAACAACTTCCAACATACTATTGCAGAAATATGTCCATCAAGTTTCTGGAAATATAACGGCAAAGATCAATGTTTCTGGTAAGATCAATAGTCCCATAATAAATACAGATTTAACATCCGATAAACTTATAGC
>DAOUVH010000298.1 GCA_030667725.1 Candidatus Cloacimonadota bacterium
AACAGAAAATGAAACGATCTTCATAAATAGCCGGATCAAGATAGATGCAGATACCAAGAAGGCTATCTTGAATTTGCAATCGGATGAATGTTTGGCAAATGGCAAGACGATCCTAGCAGCAAAACGCACCTCCGATAAAAAGAAAATATCTTCAGAAGATGTTACAACCTTATTTGCCGATTTGAAAAGAATCGAAAATCCAGAAATAAATTGCTGGGAATTTTTATGGGAATTTATCAGAGAGAATGCTGCTTATATCAAACGAGATTTTAATGATGTGTTCTACGATAAAGATAACTATTTTGAAACAGAGGTGGGAACAACTGTGATAAACCCGTATAATGTGTGGATCGGAGATGGAACTGCAATAAAACCCGGTGTTGTGATAGATGCGACTGAGGGACCGGTTGTATTGGATGAGAATGTGACGATAATGTCAAATGCGGTAATTATTGGTCCTGCTTATATTGGCAAAGGTTCAACAATAAAAATAGGTGCAAAAATATATGAAGGAACATCGATCGGACCTATGTGTAAAGTTGGTGGTGAAGTTGAAGATACGATCTTTCAGGGTTACTCTAACAAACAGCATGATGGTTTTCTTGGGCACAGTTATCTTGGTGAGTGGGTAAACCTCGGTGCAGATACAAATAATAGTGATCTGAGGAATAATTACAAAACTGTCTCTGTATATTTCTATCCTCAAGAGAAGGAAATAGATTCCCAAAACCAATTTGTTGGAGCATTTATTGGAGATCACTCTAAAACAGGGATCAACTCAACAATTAATACTGGAGCTGTAATTGGTGTTGGATGTAATCTGTTTGGATTGGGAATGATAGCGAAACACATCTCTTCCTTTCATTTTGGAACAGGATCAGAAACAAATAAATATCTTCTTGATAAGTTCATTGAAACGGCAGACATCGTTAAAAAGCGAAGAGATATGCTATTTTCTGAATCAGAAAAAGAGCTTTACAGTAAAATCTATTAGCAAGTTTTTTGTTCAATATTTTAATAAAATAGATTGATTTATAATGGAGTTATAATGCAAGAATACATAAAGGTAATATTCAGAACAGGAAGAGAAGGCTATTATATTAATAATAAAAAATACTGTATTGAACCTGATCTGGATGTTATCATCAGTGCAGAACGTGGTGAAGATATCGGGCGGATCGTGAACTGTGCGATACCGTTAGACCAAATAGAAAAAAAGCCTGATGAAAAGGAAATAACATCGATCAAACGGATAGCTACAGAAGCCGATTTAAAACAATTAGAAATTGTTAAAAAGAAAGAATTAGAGACTGAAAAGAAATTCTTGGAAATGATAACAAAACATCCATTTACGATGAAACTTTTACAGACAATATATCAACTAGATGGTAATAAACTCACGTTTTTCTTTTCAGCAGATGGTCGGATAGATTTCAGAGATTTTGTAAGGGAACTTGCATCCGAGTTTAAAACGAGGATCGAGTTACATCAAACATCAGGCAGAGAAGATGCCCGAAGATTGGGTGGATTGGGAATGTGCGGGAAAACCTACTGCTGCGTAAGTTTCTTAAGGAAATTCAATCAGGTAACAATTCAAATGGCAAAAGATCAAAATTTATTAAGTAACCTATCAAAAATATCCGGACCTTGCGGCAGGTTGCACTGTTGTCTGCATTATGAAGAAGATTTTTATCTAAAGAAATCCGAGGAATTTCCTGAATTGGGGCAAGTTGTTAGATATAAAGATCAAAAAATGTACGTGGAAAAGAATGATTATTATAATAATCGGATTAACCTAATAGCTGAGGATCATGATCGCTTTATTGTTACTTTGGAAGAATTTAAAGAAATAGAAAAACAAAAGAAATGATAAAATATGTTCTTGGTCTGTTACCTGATGAATTAAACTTGTGTTTATTAGATCTCGGGGAGAAAAAATACAGAACAAGACAGATCCTGAATTGGATTTACAATAAATATGCAACAGATTTCAATGAGATGACATCTCTCTCAGAAGAACTCAGAATAAAGCTTACGAGCATATTGAGGATTTCAATTCCAACAATCATCAAAAAAACCGTTTCTAATGATGACACAACAAAATATCTTCTTTCTCTGGAAGATGGAAGTAACATCGAAATGGTCATCATTCCAAATGGAAAGAAAAATACTCTTTGCATTTCATCACAAGTAGGTTGTGCCAGAAAATGCACTTTCTGTGCAACTGCTAAACTAGGTCTCAAGCGTAATCTTGAAACCCATGAGGTCATTTCACAGGTATTTCTTGCAGTAAAAGAATTGGGTGAAGATAAACTTACTAATATCGTTTTTATGGGGATGGGTGAACCGCTGGATAATTTTGAAAATGTGGTTAAAGCAATAAGGATAATACAACACGATCTTTGTTTTAATTTCAGTACGAGAAGAATCACAGTTTCTACTTCCGGTGTAATTCCACAAATTACAAAACTTGCTGATACCGGATTAAAACTTAAGTTAGCAGTTTCTTTAAATTCAGCAATTCAATCTAAAAGAGAAATTCTAATGCCGATAAGTAAGATATTTCCATTAACCGATTTAAAAAAAAACTTGATAGATTTTAGAAAAAAAACACCTTATCGCA
>DAOUVH010000016.1 GCA_030667725.1 Candidatus Cloacimonadota bacterium
AGATCACAGTTGATATTAATGGTTTTGAAGTTACATTTGGAGCAACTGCAGATTGGAACGGAACTGAAACGCTAACATTCATAGTAGATGACAATGTAACCAGGGCAACTGCCGAAGATGATGTTGATGTGATCGTAAATCCGGTTAACGATGAACCGGTTCTGATCGGTTTCCTGCCTGAAGAACTTGAATTTACAGTTGTAGAAGACAGCATGATTACCTTCAGTGTGGATGTAGAGGATATTGATAGTACGATAGGTTACGAATGGTTTGTGGATGATGTTGTACAGACCGAGTCTTCAGAAGAGTTCGTTCACATCTTCGAGGTCGTTGGAGATATCGAGATCAAATCAATTGCATCTGATGAAGAGTATAGCATTGAAACTATCTGGATAGTTCAGGTTGAAGAGGGTTCTGATGCTGGAGATATACTTCCGGTTTCTACTGATCTAAACCAAAATTACCCGAATCCATTCAACCCGACAACAACGATCAATTACTCTATTGTAGATGCTGGAAGAGTTAGAATTGAGATATTCAATATTAAGGGTGAGAAGATCCGCACTCTGGTTGATGAGGGTAAGAACGTCGGATATCATTCTACTGTATGGAATGGTAAAGATAATAACGGTAAATCTGTAGCTAGCGGAATGTATTTTTACAACATGGTAACAGATGAGTATCACAAAACAAGGAAGATGTTACTGATCAAATGATCAGCTGACCTTGCGAAGGTTTTCTTAACCTTCGCAAGGTTGTTGCTATTGACAGAAAAGCATCTCCAACGTTGATTGAAATAAGTTAATTTAGATATTCGCTGAAGATGTTTTGAATGAAATCATTGTGAACTAATAGATTTTTTTTACCAATGTTTTTTACTAAAGAAGAGATATGACTATTATTTTGTGAAGAATAAAAATAACTTAAAGAATATTCTGATGTTTTAGTGTTGAATTCATCAACAGAGATATCTATCGCTGAACGTGTTTTATGTCCGATCAGTAATTTATTAGGTGAAATGGGTAATAGAATTTTATTCCATTCTTTCCCAAATTTCAACAAGGATCCATACTCATTATTTCCTGATAAAGTCAAAACACAAAAATCACCCAAAATCAGAATCACGTCTGAAATTTCTACTACCTCCCAATATGTTGGATTAAAATTTGAATTTACCATTTTTGTTGATTGGAAAGTCCTGCTTAATGCATTATTATAACTCTCTTTTGTCATGTTTGATGATTTCTCATCGAGAGTATTAATTGTTTTTAAAACGTTGCAACTCAATTGATTAACCATTTTGGGATTTTTCATTATTTTCGAAAATATTGTTTTTAAAGATCTCATTTGTTGTGATGCTAACAAAACCTTTTTTTGTTCATTGGTTAGATAATTAGCATTTGTAATTTTCTCATCTATTTCTAAAATTGCTAAATCAATATACTGCTCAGTATTTTTCTTTATCATCTCAGGATGGAATAACTCAGATAGCATATCTAATGTATTCTCCCACAAGTCTTTGAAAGTGTCTCTGAATGCCTTAGTTCGGATAGACTGATAATAAACAAAATTCCTAATTGCTGAATATTGATTTTGTTCAATAGGTTCATTATTTATCCTATTTAGTACTTTTTCAAAAGAAGTTTCGATAATTTGAAATTCATCCTCGATATTATTTCCGGTTCCATAAAATCTTTTACTCACTGCTACATCTTTCGTACTAATCTCAATAGGTGAAGAGTCTTTTGATAATTGCCAAATAAAGTATTTCCCATTTTCACTTTTTGAAGCAAATCTTTTCAAAAGGCATCTTGGAACATAGTGATTTCTATTTTTTCCCGACATAAATTCATTTTTTCATATTTAATATCTTATCACTTCATAATTGTCTTTCACTCAACAACTCACCCCGGATAGTCTGATATTTTCCCGGATTATTCCGGAAGTTCTCCTGTTTTATTCCCCAATTATCTTCACAAGAATGCGTTTCTTTCGTTTGCCGTCAAATTCACCATAAAATATCTGTTCCCAGGGTCCGAAATCAAGTTTACCATCGGTAACTGCAATCACCACTTCCCTACCCATTATCGTGCGTTTAAGGTGCGCATCGGCATTATCTTCAAATCCATTATGCTGATATTGTGAATATGGTTTTTCTGGAGCTAACTTCTCCAGCCATTTTTCAAAATCGTGGTGAAGTCCGGATTCATCATCGTTAATAAAAACACTAGCAGTGATGTGCATAGCATTAACCAAGCATAACCCTTCTTTAATTCCACTTTCTAAAAGGCATTTGATAACATCAGGAGTAATGTTTATTAATTCTCTTCGCTGAGTTGTGTTAAACCATAATTCTTTACGGTATGATTTCATTTTTCTTCCTTTTGCCACTGACTTTCACAGACTAAACACCGACATTTTCTTGTTCGCAAGTTAAACTTGCGGACGCAATTGGATTGATAAGTTCAACTTATCAACCAGATTGAACCTGCAAATATAAGCTACTTATTCCAAAACCATTCCATCAAAATAAGCGATAAGTTTTCTTTTAAGCTGTTTATTTATCTGTTTGCTAAGTGTACGAATAGCGCGTGCTCTTGCTTCAGTGGCAGAAATATGTCCTTCTCTACCCTTCTCTGACATAGATACAATAACATCATTTTTATTATCTGTAACATTTATCTGCAATTCGTAACGGATAAATTCCAGATCGCGCTTCAGATTTGTTTTTTCCAGTAGGATATCACCATCTATCCTCAACACATTATCTTCAGAAAGTACAAATCCCAGATCGTTAACAAGCTCTTCCAGCATTATAGTTATCTTATTCTCTTCATCATTCTGGATGGCAATTTTACAGGAAACATTCGCAGCGGCTGCATTAGAATTTTTCACGATCTGATCATGATGATAGTTTATTTCAAGCATATCAATGGCAGATGGGAAAATAATGCTGAGCTGAGCAAGTAGTAATTCATTATGCAAACTTACAGCAGATGTTGCGCTCAATGCAGCATATTTCAAAATTGGATCATTGGATTTCTCAGAAATTCCCATAAAATAATAAATCCGACCTGCATTTTTATTGATTTTATTTTCATATATTTCTGCAGTTTTCATCCGATTTAAATAAGCAATAGCAGAGATCCGTCCAACATCATCTGTGTAACTTTCTCCAAACTGGATATTGAAAAGCGTTTGTTGAGATTGGATATTAACACTTTTCGTTACATCGGTTTGTTCTTCAATATCAGTTTTATCATTTTTTGTGAGTTCCATATAACGTTGATTTACAGTCTCTTCTGCTTTGATATTAGATTCAAATATTCGTGATAGATTACCCGCAGCCATGTTTTCCGCATCGCTTCTTGAATCTCCTTCCCCGATTGCTGTAAGATACATCTGTTCCGGATATACAGCTTTTGGATTCTTTAGCCATTCCGGTTTGGAACCTTTTCTTTTCACTGCATGAGCAGCACACGAAAGAATAAGGATAATAATAAGTGATAACAAAATTGTTTTTTTCATATTTCCCCTCTTTTTCGGATTAATTTAGGTAGAACGATTCAAATAAGTTCAACCCTGATTTTGAGATATTTTTATCTCCAAGATCATCTACAAAAAGTACAGAGCCATTCTTAGAATAGTATTTCACTTTAATATTATGAATTCCCGGAGTTACTTCGATTTCAGTAATAGAAGTTTTTGCAGGAAAAAATCTTGATATTCTCAGATCAGCATTTTCAGTTGCATCCACAATTGCATCGGTAGCCAATCGAGCAGCAAATCCTAAAAGTGCATTATCAATCTTATTCTCCATTTCTTCTTTACGTTTAGCAGAAAATAATCCTTTGATTACAGTTCTGGTAATTGTCTTCAGATATATAATAGGTTCTTTTATTTTGAATGTTTCCAATGCAACTTTTTCAATATTTTCTATTTGCTGAAGATCAGCCGCAGTATTGCCATCAATAAGTACTTCTATCCTGCCGATATTAGATTTTCTTGTTTTCATAAATGGAAGTTGGAATTTGAAGTGATAACCTTTCTTCATATCTTTCCAGGGTATCAGGTCCAGAGTTTCTAAATTCTGTTTCCCGCGGGGATTTTCTTTAGTAGTTCCAATTACAACCAGATCTTTTTCTGTATGGATATAAAGTGTATTTGCTTTTTTATCAGGTGCTCTGCCGGTAAATGAGATCACGTTGATTTTTGCTTTATCAGTTCGGCTAAGATAGTTATTTAAAGATGGTTTGCTGAAATTATAGATGTGTGACTGTAATTGCCAGGCTTCATCAATTTTTTCTTTATCAATCCTGGCATCATCCATTTTTCCTTCAGCACGGTAGAGAAGCATACTCAAATATCTTCCAAGAGCAGAATTATGAAACTTGTTCTTGCCCGTTTCAAAGTTCTTTTTCTTATCTTTAGATTTGTTATATTGCTTTGCCATCTTTCTATGCTTTTGTTCTAATAAAGAGAGTTTTTCATTTATCTTTCTGATCTCAACAAAAGCACCGTCAAAATTATCCAGTTCAACATAATTAAGTGCTTTGAATACATTTAGATAAATATCCTCATAATCCTCACCGGAGTATTCAAGAACGTTATCATTCAATAACATTGAAGCTGCACCGCGACCAATACTTTTAGTATATAATTCATCAAAAGCTGTTTCTGCTTTGGAAAGTAGCGTGTTACTTTGTCCAAAATTGCCATTGTAGTGATGAAGTATTCCTGCATCTACGTAATAAAGTGCTTTTTCCTTTTCTTTATAAAACTTCCCTTTAGCTGATTCAATCTGCTTTAGTGCACCGTGATAATCACGAGAGATAATTTTTTCATCAATTCCGGCAAATTGTGTTTTAGAACTTTTTGTACTCGCACAACTTAATGTAAATACAATTACAAGAATCAGAAATGATCTGAATGTTTTGTTCATCCTTGAGTTACCATTTTACTTTGTTTTTCTTAACGTATTTCTTGATCTCTTTCGATCCTATCCACACTTTTTCATTTGATTCTACATTTATAAGTTCAAGATCGGTTTGATAGAATTTTACTGCTTTCCCACCACTTGCATCCGTATTAGATTTTATTCCACCTTGCATTATGAAATCAGCACCAGACTCAGCAGCTAATCTTTTTGCTGTTTCATCACTGGCATAAGATTGTTGTTCCAGCCTCTCTTCTCTGATCTCTTCACGTTCCTTTTTAGTAGCAACAAACTTAATTTTACCACTGTTGATAAGTTCTCTTTCAATATCTTTAATAAAAATATCTGTTTGAATATGTTCTGAACTGAAATTTCTGATCGTTCCCACAACTATTACAGGTTTTCTATCTTCCTCAAGAACGAAATCCTGCAGCCAAGGTCTATACATCAGATCTTTTATCATCTGTTCTGCAACCAAACGTGAATCAGTATCATTCCAGTTCCCACTCTGATCAGAAACCTCTTCTGCAGAAATCCTTTCAACTGTACGGGTAGGAGCTGCACAACCCATCAGCATAAGTATGATCACGATTAATCCAATAACAGCTATTTTACTTCTTTTCATATCTCCTCCTTAATTAGTAATAATGATTTAGAACTTAAACACATTAAATTAATGTCAATTTAATTTTATTATTTATAAAAAAGTCCGGCATTTCTGTCGGACTTTTATTTAATAAAACTAATTAAAAATTAACCTGAATATTGGTGGTTAATTATTTTTTCCTATTTCAATTCCCTTTTTAATAGCTTTTAGATTAGCTTCTAAAAGTTCGGGATTCTTCTTCTTGAGGAAACCTGAAAGGTCTTTTTCAAGAGTTTCGTATTTTACAATCCCAGTCTTACCAATCACAATACCGATCGCAACCATATTCAGAACCATCATTGTCCCAATTTCTTTAGCAATTTGATTCATCGGTGCTTCAATTATTGTGATATCATCACGTTTTGTACCATGAGGGCACATATCTGTATTGGCAATAAGAAGCCCGTTTTCTCTAATATTCGGACCAAACTTATCTATAGAAGGCTGATTTAAGGCAATGAGAATATCGGGATATGTAACAAGAGGAGAGGCTATTGGTTTATCTGAAATAACAGCAGACACATTTGCCGTTCCACCCCGCATTTCAGGTCCATAAGAAGGAAGCCATGATACATTTAGCCCTTCTCCCATTCCTGCTTTTGCCAGGAATTTGCCAATAGTAAGAGCACCCTGACCACCAAATCCGGAGCTAATAATTTCAGTTTTCATTATTCTCCTCCTTCTACAGATCTATCCCGGAAGTTAGCAACCGGGAAGAAAGGCAGCATATTCTCTTTCGCCCATGCCAAAGCCTTCACAGGTTCTATTCCCCAATTTGTAGGACAAGTAGAAACGAATTCCACAAAAGTGAAACCTCTCTCTTCTTTGTTAAATTGAAGAGCTTTTTTCACAACTTTTTTTGCTTTAAGAATATCTTGTGGTGAAAGCAAGGAAACACGTTCGATAAAATAAGGAGCTCTCAGTGAATTGATCAATTCACAAGCCTGTATTGGATAGCCAATATCTTTTTCATCTCTTCCGTATGGTGAAGTTGAAGTTTTCATACCGGGTAGAGTTGTCGGAGCCATCTGACCACCCGTCATTCCATAAATTGCATTATTCACAAAGAAAACAGTAATATGCTCTCCTCTGTTAGCTGCATGAATGATCTCGGCAGTACCGATTGCAGCAAGATCACCATCTCCTTGATAGGTGAAAACATGCATATCTGGACGAGCTCTTTTCATACCTGTGGCAACAGCCGGAGCTCTACCATGAGCAGCTTCTGCCATATCGAAATTAAAGAATTTATAAGCAAATACAGAGCAGCCAACCGGAGCAACACCCATCATTTTATTTCTCAATTCTAATTCATCAATAGATTCAGCAATAAGTCTGTGTGATATACCGTGAGTACAACCGGGACAGTAAGTAAATTGTAGATCAGTTAATGATTTTGGTCTTTGTGCAATAATTTCCATCATTCCCCCTATTTATCCAAGATCTTAGCTTTAATTTCATCTGGAGTGAATAAAATACCACCAACTTTCCCAAGGAATTCCACAGGTAATTTTCCATTAACTGCCAGTCTCACATCCTCAACCATCTGACCAAGGTTCAATTCGCAAACTACGACCTTTTTAACTTTGTCATGAAGAACATTACTAATTGCCTCATAAGGATAGGGCCAAACTGTTATTGGTCTAATCATGCCAACACTCTTACCCGCTTCCTGCAACTCATCAATAGCAGATTTTGCGATTCGGGCTGCTGTACCAAAGGCAACAACTATTACATCATTTTCATCAGAAATGTTGTATTCTTCGAATCTTTGTTCATTCTTTTCTATCAAATCATATTTCTTCCCTAGTTTGATAACATGTTGTTCCAAAACCAGGGGATCGATCTCTAAGGAATTTATCTCATGATGATGATGATTAGGTTCATCTTCATTAGAATGCATACACCAGTCATAATGTTGTTCATCAAGTTTTTTCAATTCCTCTTCTGTTTTGTACGGTTTGAATTCAACTGGTTCCATCATCTGTCCCAAAAGTCCATCTGAAAGTATCATTACCGGATTTCTGTATTTATCTCCCAGATCAAAAGCCAGATCTGCCATATCAGCAAATTCCTGAACTGTGCTTGGTGCCAGAACAATAAGACGATAATCTCCATGACCACCACCTTTTGTTGCCTGGAAATAATCACCCTGAGCAGGTTGAATATCACCCAGCCCCGGTCCACCACGCTGAACATTTACTATAACTCCCGGTAGATTTGCTCCTGCAAGATACGAAATACCTTCCATTTTAAGAGAAATACCGGGTGAAGATGAAGATGTCATAGCTCTTCTTCCGCATCCCGATGCTCCGTAAACCATATTTATTGCTGCAATTTCACTTTCTGCCTGCACGAAAATACCATCTACTTTCGGCATCATTTTCGACATATATTCTATTAATTCACTTTGAGGAGTGATGGGATAAGCAAAATATAGCCTGCAGCCTGCACGGATAGCAGCTTCAGCAACTGCTTCATTACCTTTCATCAATACTTTTTCAGCCATAATATTCTCCTCTATTTTTCTATTGTAATTGCTACATCAGGACAAGTAGTATAGCATAATTTACAAGCAATACAAGCTTCTTGATCAAAACACTCCGAATAATGATAGCCCTTGGAATTGATCTCTTCAGAAAATCTGATAATACTTTTAGGACAAGCTGGAATACACAAACCACAGCCTTTACATATTTCCGCGTCAACGGTCATTCTTGCCATAACTGTCTCCTTATTATTGCAATATTTTTTATGCAGTAGAATGTTTTTATTTCGCTGAATTTGTCAAATGGATATTAGAAAAAATTGATATTATTATTCTAGGATTTGAGTTTTAAATCTTACTATTTACAAAAAAAGAACTAGTTTATTTCAACAATATACATTTCTTAACTAATTTTGTTTTATCATTAACTGTAAGCTTGTATAAGTACACTCCTGAGCTTACTTTTTTCCCGTAATCATCTTTCCCATCCCAAACAACTGAATGCTGTCCCGCTGAAAGTTGATCTTTGATAAGATGTTTTATTTTTCGCCCTTTGATGTTGTAAATTGTTAAGTTCACAAACGAGGACGTTTGTGTTACGGTGAATGATATTGTTGTTGTTGGGTTGAAGGGATTGGGATAGTTAGAGAGGTTAAAATTTGTCAATGGTACTAGATAACTAGAAGCTCCAACAACAACTGTTTGGTTTTCATAAGCACCCATATCGATTCTTCCACCATAAATTCTTGGATTTCCAATAATGTCAATTTCTGGTAAATTTAGACCTGTTGTATCAGGAGTTCCTGAATTTACACAAGGTGAGAAGTTTTGAAGGGAGAATGGATAATTTCCAGTAATTGTAAAAATCGGGTCATCTTCAATATTACCTTCGAGCCAGTGTATTATAGCATTATAGTTTGTTACGATTCCAGATTCCCCACCCTCTATATCAGAATATTCTATAAAAGTAGAGCTAGGTTCTCCTGTCTCATTGAAGGATATTTCTTCTGGTGAATTATTCCACAAAATGCAATTAACTAAATGTGGATGTGAATCTCCCGAGCAACGAACTCCTCCACCAGCTGTAAATGCAATATTATTTGTTATTGTTAAGTTTACTAAACTTATATTGGAATAATAATTATAAATTCCACCACCATAATTAGAAGTATTGTTTGCAATTATTGTATTCTCTAAACTTGGGATTGAATGAGAAAAGTAAATTCCACCTCCCCGAGAACCAGTATTTCCAGTAATTATTAAATTCTTTAGAATTGGATTGGAATCACCACAGTATATTCCACTACCATAATTGGAAGAATTATTTACAATTTCTACATTCTCTATATACAAATTAGAATCATTGTCACAGTATATTCCTCCACCCCAAAATGTAGAATTATTCATAATAATTACATCCTCCAATTCTGGGCTTGAATTATTTTTACAATATAATCCTCCTCCTGAATATACAGAATAATTATTTGATATTATTAAATTCTTTAAACTTGGACTCGAATAATCTCTACACTTTATTCCTCCTCCATAATAAGCATTCCCATTTGTAATTGTTAATCCACATAACTTTGTTGTTAAATGTTCCTCATTTTCAAAAATTACGACACTTCCATTCTGATTTCCGTCAATTATTGTTTGTGAAATGTAAGAAGTATCTTGAGTTGTAAAAAATAATGATGCGACTGTAATATTCTTTCCGTTGAAATTAATGTTTTCATAATATGTTCCGGGGTGTACCAAAATAGTATCTGCATCTGTTGAAGTATCTATGCCAACTTGAATAGTAGGTTTATCAGCAGGAATATTTATTATTTCTGCTGATAAATACAAAACAGAACTTAAATATAAGAATAGTATTAATATTTTCATCATTTATCCTATCTCCTTCATTTTATTTGATCGCTTTTAATTTAATACTCTATGATTCATATTGTTTTTCTCAATCAAATGCTTGAATTATTTCCTATTATATAAAATAGATTATGAACCTTTTACTTCTTTGGCAACGATGCAGCATATTCAATCCCTTTCTGCAGCCAGAATTCAAGTTGTTCATCAGTTTCAATTCCATCTGGCTCCACCAAAATCCAGCCTTTCATTACTTTCCCGGTAATGTCAAAGACACGAGTGTAAGGTTCTTGTAGTAATTCTTCATGTTTATCTTTGCCAGCTCTCACGATCAATTCATCATTGATGATACCACCTAGCATATTACCATTAATTATATAACAAATTCCTCCGAACATTTTCTTGAATGTAAAATCAATTTTCCAACTAAGTATTCTTCAATGCGCTGGTGTAATCCTTCATCGTATGGCATTTATTTCTCCAATAGCATCCTAATAAATTCATCTTCTTCGATCAAACCAAATCCACCTTTCAGGCAGCTTTCTTCGTTGTATTCGGAAACTTCGTCCGCATTTAATTTTGGATTGTATATAATAAATGGTACAGCATCATGTGTGTGGGTTCTCACTTCGCAAGGAGTTGCGTGATCTGGAAGGACAGCTATTGCAACGTCTTCTTCCAGCTTGGAGGTTTCTTCAATTACATATTTCACAACTCTTGCATCGAGATATTCAAGTGCTTTAATTTTAAGTTCTACATCTCCGGCATGCCCTGCTTCATCTGTAGCTTCCACGTGCAAATAAACAAGATCGTGAGTTTTGATCGCTTCTACTGCAGCTGCTGCTTTGCCTTCATAATTTGTATCTGTTAGTCCGG
>DAOUVH010000089.1 GCA_030667725.1 Candidatus Cloacimonadota bacterium
TTGTTCAAAATTGGATATTCATTTTTTCAATTACCAAATCCTTGACATCGTAGACTACACATTAACTTTTGTTTTGCGCTGAAGTAAAGGATTCTAAAGCTGATTTATCAGCTATGATACTTTACCGACAGGGTATTTTTAGAAATGAAAATATCTCCCGTGTTTGGAAAGGCGAGAAAAAGATGAATTTAGTGTAACACTTCTCTTGTCTTTAAAATATATTTTGAAATAAGGATTTTATGAACTGGTTAAGAAAATATTCATCTCAAGATCTGCTGTATATAGCAATCATGAGCGCTTTAGGGTTAGCGGTCAAGCCAATAGTCACACCGTTAATTCATTTAATTTCTGCACCATTAATGATACCCGGTGGTTCACTTGCCGGCGGTTTATACATGATGTGGATAGCACTGGCAATTGCAATTGTAAAAAAACCCGGTGCTGGCTTCCTAGTTGGTTTAACACAATCTATTGTTATGCTGAGTATGGGATTTTTTGGTAATCATGGTGCGGTCTCACTTATAAGTTATACTTTGCCCGGGGTAATGGCAGAGTTCGTTTCTTTGTTCTTCAAGAATAAAGGTACTTTACCGGCTCAAGTTCTAATCGTAACAACAGCTAATCTAACCGGTGCAATTGTTGTTACTATTATTGTAATGCGGCTGGCAGCAATTCCATTCGTTATTTCACTCATCGCAGCAGCTATTTCAGGAATTGTGGGTGGGATTATTTCATATTCAATATTCAATAAACTTAAAAAATTCAGGATAATTTAGGAGAAATAATGAAAATAATAATATTTGGAATGATCATTTTAATAAGCGTTATGCTTTTCTCAATAAGGTCTCGTTCCCAATCCCCTGATTGGGAATGTATAATATGAATTGTTTAGGAGAGGGAATGAAGTTAAAATTAATTGGAATAATTATGTTGATTAGCACTATCCTTTTTTCAATTGAACTGGTTGATGCCGATAGAGTTATAAATGTCAACAGATCAAAACTGGATAGTTACGAGAAAGTTGAATTAGCAACGCAACGCAACAAAGATGGTGAAGAAAAGAATGATAATTGGGTTGGTGTAAAACTAACCGATATTTTAGAAGAGTACGAGATTTCTAATTATGATAAATTGTGTTTTGTTTCATCGGATAATTATCTTGTAAGGATTTCCAGAGATGATATTCTAAATAAGGAAGTTATTTTAGCTTTAGTAAGAAATGGCAAAACACTTGATGATAAGCATGTTCGTCTTGTAATTCCAGAGATCAGAGATATGTTCTGGATTCAGGATATCAGCATGATAAAGACTGAGTCTATTTCTGATATTCCTTTCCCGCACACAATATATTTTGCAGAATCAATTTTACTTAATATACAAATCAGGAATGAACTTCCTCCATTTGTAAGAGTTAATGGCTATACTTTCCCTGAGATCATGGCATCTGCTTTTCCGTTCCTTAAAGATGATATTCTTGTAGTTGGTAAAGATGGAGTGAAACATAGTCTGGATTATGAAAAATATTTAAAGAGAGCTGTTTTGGTAAAAAATGGTGATTCATTTGATCTGAAAAGTCCCGATATGCCAGCCGGTATGTGGATAAAAGATCTAGCTTATATTCAGATCTTTGATGTTGCAGTTATCTTCCAAAGTCACTTCATATCTCTAACAGAAGTAAATAGCATACTCAGCTGGAACAACTTCCCTGCTGAAGTGATCTTATATTTCGGAGAGAATGCGGAGAAGCAAAGTTCAAATGCAAAATTCAATACTGGAAATTGGAGTAAAACAGAATGGCTGGAATGGTAAGAATAGTTTTAGTTGTCACCTTTGTTCTGTTTATTTTTGCCTGTTCACCAAATAGTTTAGTTCTTTCGGGAAATATTAAAAATAAGGCTGAAATAAGCAACGAGGGCAGACTTGATGAAATACTTAATGAAATTGCCCCTTCTGCAAAATACGCGCTTCTTATCGGTTCTGATGGAACTGCAGCACTTGTTACTTCTCGCAGTTTTTCTAAAATTTACATTCAAAAAAATAATCAGGAATGGAATTCTAAAGCAGAAGAATTACCCGCATTCTGTAATATCCGTGACTTAAAAGAGATCTGCATTTACTCAAGAACTACAAATACGATTAATAGTTTCTCTGAACGAATGAATAATTTTGAATTCTTGGGACAAAGTAGCAAGAATGATCATTACGCCAAAAAATATACTGAGCAATTTGGAGATTAATTATGAAGAAAATTAATTCTCGTTCCCAAGTTTTTCTTGGGAACGCCAACGTTACGAAGACAAACTTCGTAACGAGGTGTTTAAATTAATATGAAGAAAATATTGATTGCACTTGTTATTCTAATAATTCTTCTTCTTGCACTTATCTTTTATCAGAAAAGTAATGTAAAAGACGAAGATGGGATCAAAATAACTTATAGGGAACAAGAAACTTTCCTTACTTTTTCAAAGATCAATTCGTTTGAAAAGGTGAGTTTTTCTACAAATCGCGGTGATAGATTTGATGGCTTCGATTTTGCTGATGTTCTCAAATCAATAGATATTCCGACAAATAATGATTCTCAATACATTTTTCACTCGAAAGATGGTGGAACACTTAATTTAACTAAAGAAGTGAATGAGATATTCTATCTTGTTTTTCAGGAAGATGTTAATGGGCAGTTCATCCGGTTAGTAATACCTTCGGATGAATTTAGCCAGCGTTGGATTAAATACCTGGTTGCAATTGAAGTAAACTAATGCTTAAACTAAACAAAAACTCTTTTCACAATATTCTCGTTCCCAAGTTATTCTTGGGAATGCCATTTAGCGTTACGAAGACAAACTTCGTAACGAGATTCAAGAGAAAGAATAATGCTAGAACTTAATAATATTTCATTTCGCTATAATTCATCAACTCCATCACTTATAAATAATTTTTCATTTAATGCTGGAAAGGGGGACATCGTTGCTGTTCGTGGCGATAGTGGAACCGGTAAGACTACACTCCTTAATATCATCTGCGGTGTGATACCTAAAGTGTTTACAGGTGATCTGACTGGAACTATTCTCCATGATAATATTGATATATCCGAATTATCTCTTCCTGAAGTAGCTCCTCGGATAAGTTTACTTATGCAGCATCCTGATAATCAACTTTTTTTCCCAACTGTTGAACAGGAACTTGCATTCGCTCCGGAAAATTTAAAAGTCCCGGCAAAAGATATTATCAAGAGAATTGATGAAGTTCTATCCAGATTAAACATAGAAAACCTGAAATATAAAGAGACCACTTCACTCTCGTTTGGGCAAAAAAAACTGGTTACGCTTGCATCTATCATCACTCTATCACCTAATGTATATTTATTAGATGAACCATTTACCGGTCTTTCACAAGAATATATAGAATTAATTTCCAATGAGATCAAAACACAATCTGAAAATGGTAAAATTATATTCGTTGCCGGGCATACTGATGATATTGTACAATTAGCAAATAAAACAATTGAAATGGGAATGCTGAATGAAAAGCATTAAAATTATAGATCTATCATTTGCCTATCAAGCCGATAATCCCATTTTCGTAAATGCTTCTCTTGAACTTCCATTTAATGAAATCACATTCCTAAAAGGAGCAAATGGCTCAGGAAAGACGACACTTTGCCGCATTCTCAGCGGTTTGCAAACAGAATATACCGGCTCAATTCATATTAACGATCTCGATCTGAAGCCTGTTTCTTTCTCTGAACGTGCAAAATCGGTTATTTATCTCAAACAGGAACCACTTTCCAATGTTGTTGCTGCTACTCCTGATGAGGATCTTACTTTATGGCAGCATGGTTTTAATAAAAATTTTGATGGATCATCTTACGATCTCAGGAATAGAGTCATGGAGAGATTAAGGATAAATCATTTAAAAGATAAGCCCTTCTGGGAATTGAGCGGTGGACAAATAAAGAGGATCGGATTAGCAGCACTTCTTGTGAACTATGATAAATACTGGATTCTTGATGAACCAATCGCGGGACTTGATAATACACTAGCCAGGATCTTCATTGAGATATTAGAAGAGAGAAAAGCACTAGGCAAAGGGTCTTTAATAATATCACATAAAGAAAATGAATTTGTAAATCTTATAGATAAATATTATTTAATTCAGAATAAGAAAATTGAAAGAATTATTAAGAGGAAAATTTGAAAAAAGAGAATAGAGAAATTGGTAATAAAGGTTCAGCAACGCTTTTAAACTTGCGAACAATAATTATTATTGTCTCTGCAATCACAACTCTTTCTGTTATTCATAACACAATATTAATGCAGGTTGCATTACTATTATTCTCAATTTTTCTATTACTTATTATAAAACCTTCAAAGCATAGATTCAACCGGCTAATGCATAGAATGAAAATAATCTTACGGATAGTTATAATGCTAATGATTTTTCAGATATTATTCAGACACGGTGGAGAAACTATCTGGCAATTTGGAATTATTAAGATCACAAGTTTAGGTTTGAATTATGGAATATCCTCTTCCCTACGTCTAATGCTTATCGTATTAATCGCCGGTCTGCTTTTGGATATTCCTTATTATGATTATATGCTCGCCTTCCGTAGTTGGAAATTTCCATATGAAATTTCTTTTCTGGTAGCTTCAGTTATTCATTTTATCCCGATCTTCCAAAAGCAATTCACAATTAGCAGTGAAGCACTTAATTTGCGTGGGATCGAAATCTCTAAGACACCATTAATAAAAAGATTTAAAATTTATTCGGCACTTGTTTTTCCTGTTATTGCCAGGGCGATCTCAGAAGTAAAATATCGTTCTATTTCTTTAGAGCTTCGAGCTTTTAGATTATATCCTGAAAGAACATTTTTATATCAAGCAAAACTCAAATGGTATGATATAGTTGTGCAAATTAGTGTATGTGTTGGATTTGGAATTATCGTTTTAATTGTATGATCTTGAACAATTTTGGTTTATAATAAATTATTAAATACTTATAATAATTTTTAATTTGACAAACAAATCTAAATAACTTTTTTAATAATTTTGTATATAATAATATTTAAATACGGAGTAGATATGAAAAAAACATTAATTTTTCTTATCATTTTTTCATCGTGTTTCTTGTTCTCGCAAGAGATATTGTTGAACATTGTAGATAAACCCAATGATGATGGTTCAGCGTTGATATTATCATGGGATACATCAATGTTTGAAGCAATAAATATCATCATAGAAAGAGAAACACCAGATGGAGAGTATATCGTTGTTACAAGATCGAAAGAATCGGTCGGCACATTTGAAGACGGCGGAAATATCAATCCTGGAATTGAGTATACTTACAGATTAACAGTCCTCAATAACAATGGTGAGATCGTACAAATCATCAGAACCACTGCTGAGTCATCTGCTCAATGGTTTAATAAAAATAAAATATCCCTTCTGATTTTAATGATACTTATTACAACTTCAATAATTTATTACATATATTCTGCAAAAAGTGGAAAGGATCTCTATATTAGAAAGATCGGCGGTTTGGAATCTATGGATGAATCAGTTGGTCGTGCAACTGAAA
>DAOUVH010000034.1 GCA_030667725.1 Candidatus Cloacimonadota bacterium
AATAGCAACAGCACACGTAGAGTATGAGACAGCGAATCGTCATTATGCACATGTGGATTGTCCAGGACATGCTGATTATGTAAAGAACATGATCACCGGAGCAGCTCAGATGGACGGAGCTATACTTGTAGTAAGTGCAGCAGATGGTCCAATGCCACAGACTCGTGAGCACATTTTGCTTGCCCGTCAGGTTGGAGTACCGGCTATGGTTGTGTTTTTAAACAAAGCAGACCTTGTAGATGACGATGAACTATTAGAACTTGTAGAGATGGAAGTACGTGAACTTTTGGAAGAGTATGAATTTCCTGGAGACGAGATTCCAATCGTAACAGGATCAGCTTTGAAAGCACTTAATGCAGAGCCGGAAGGTGAAGCAACAATTCAAGAACTGATGGATGCAATTGATTCATACATTCCCCTTCCAGAGCGAGATACAGATAAGCCTTTCTTATTACCAGTAGAGGATGTATTCTCAATATCCGGTCGTGGGACAGTAGCCACCGGTCGTATTGAGCGTGGAGTAGTTAAGGTAGGCGAGAAGATAGAAAGAGTAGGTATTCGCGAGACAATCACAACCACCTGTACAGGAGTTGAGATGTTTCGTAAGCTTCTTGATAGTGGACAAGCCGGTGATAATGTAGGGATCCTGCTTCGTGGTATGGCAAAGGATGAGATCGAGCGTGGCATGGTATTAGCTAAGCCGAAATCGATAACACCACATACAAAGTTTACGGGAGAGACATATGTACTAACTAAAGATGAAGGTGGACGTCATAAGCCATTCTTTAGTGGTTACAGACCTCAGTTCTATTTCCGGACAACAGATGTTACGGGTTCCATCACCCTTCCAGAGGGAGTTGAGATGGTAATGCCAGGTGATAATGTAACGATTTCAGCAGAGCTTATCACACCGATCGCCATGGAGAAAGGTCTTCGTTATGCGATCCGTGAAGGTGGAAGAACTATCGGTGCCGGCGTCGTTGGCGAAGTTATAGAGTAATCTCGGAGGAAATAGTGGGAAAGACAAATAACGAGAATAAGATCAGAATAAGACTTAAAGCGTATGATTATCGCTTATTAGATAAATCTGTAGCAGAGATCGTTAAGAATACAAAAAACACCGGCGCAAAAATCGTTGGTCCAATTCCTCTGCCCACAGAAAGATCTCTTTATACGGTCTTAAAATCTCCACACGTTAATAAAAAAGCACAAGAACAATTCGAAATGTTAGTGCACAAACGATTGATCGATATAGTAAATCCTACACCACAAACTACAGGAGCATTAAAGAAATTAAATCTTCCTGCTGGTGTACATGTTGAGATCAGGACGTAAAGGAGTTTGAGATGATAGGGTTAATTGGAAAAAAAATCGGGATGACCCAAATTTTTGACGAAAAAGGGAATGTAATTCCTGTAACCGTTATTAAGGCTGGACCATGTCGTGTTATTCATCGTAAAAACAAAGAAAAGCATGGATATGATTCAGTGCAGTTGGGATTTGAAGAAGTAGATGAGAAGAAAGTAAGTAAGCCGATGTTAGGGCACTTTAAAAAACATAAAAGTCCTCCATACAGATACATCAAAGAATTTCGTCTTAAATTATATAAAGATATTAATGAAGGTGAAGTTTTTGACGTAAGTATGTTTGAGGAGCATGAACTACTAAAAGTTACAGGAACTTCAAAAGGTAAAGGATTCCAAGGTGTTATGAAGCGTCATAACTTCCACGGATTTAAAGCAACACATGGTGTTCATGAATCTTATAGAGGACCTGGCTCAATCGGACAATGCGCAACTCCAGCAAGAGTATTCAAAGGGAAAAAACTTCCCGGGCATCAGGGCGTAGATAAAGTTTCAGTTCTTAACTTACAAGTTGTTAAGATTGATGTTGAACGAAATCTGGTTATGGTTAAGGGTGCTGTTCCCGGACATAGAAATTCAATTGTCCGTCTTAGAAAAGAACTGTGATTGGGAGAAATAAATGTTAAAAATAAATAAATATTCAATGAAAGGTGAAGAGACAGGAACAAAAACACTTCCTAAATCCCTTTTTGCCGTAGAATCAAAAAATCCCAAAGCTTTAATATATGAAGTTATTAAGACTTATCTCGGTAATCAAAGAAAGGGAAATTCTTCTACACAAACCCGTGCTGAAGCAAACGGTAGCGGCAGGAAATTGTTTAAACAAAAAGGGACTGGTAATGCAAGACCTGGTAACTTGAGAACTCCACTTCGTGTCGGTGGTGGTGTTGCTTTTGGTCCTAAACCTAAAGACTGGTATAAGAAAATCCCAAAGAAAAAGAAAAGGCTAGCATTAAAACTTGCTCTTACAGAAAGAGCTAATGAAAAACAGATCATATTAATTGACTCACTTGATTTTAACAAACCGAACACAAAAGCTGCTAAAGAATTACTTGCTAAGATAGCTCCGGAAAGAAGCAGAAAACTTATTCTTATTGATGGAAGTGATCTGAATGTTATCAAATCTTTTTCTAATATTCCTTATGTTACATTGGATAGAGCTGATTGTGTTTATCCATATGAAGTACTTCACTGCAACTGTCTTATTCTTACCGAAGCTGCATTGAATAAAATGAAGGAGGTATTTGCAAAATGAGACAAGCAAGAGAAATAGTTATTGCCCCAATGATAACAGAAAAAACTTCTTCAGTTAAAAACGCAACAAATAGCTATACCTTTAGAGTAAGTGTTAATGCAAATAAGATCGAGATCGCTAAAGCAATTGAAAACATTTTCAAAGTGGACGTGATCAGGGTAAATACAATTTGTCAACGCGGTAAAGTTAAACGAATGGGAAGATATACCGGAAAACGTGCCGATTGGAAAAAGGCTATAGTCAAACTTAAAGAAGGTGATTCAATAGCCGAATTTGAGGCATAGGGAGAATTAGAATGGGAATTAAAAAATATAGACCAATTACTCCGACGATGAGATTCAAAACCGGTTTTACGTTCGAAGAGATCACAAAAACCAAACCGGAAAAATCTCTGATCAAACCTCTTCCACAAAAAGCTGGAAGAAATCATCATGGTCGAATTACATGCCGACATCGTGGTGGTGGTCATAAAAAACATTATAGAATCATTGATTTCAAAAGAAACAAATATGAAATTCCTGCAAAAGTTGCAGCTATCGAATACGATCCTAATAGAAGCGCCAGAATCGCTTTACTTTTCTATGTTGATGGAGAGAAAAGATACATTCTTGCTCCATTAGGTATCGAGGTTGGAGATCAAATAATTTCAGGACCTAATGCTCCGATCAAAGTTGGAAACGCTTTACCGCTCGATAGAATTCCACTTGGAACAACTATTCATAATGTTGAGTTCAAGCAGGGTAAAGGTGGTCAAATTGCTAGAAGTGCAGGATCATATGCACAAGTAGTGGCTAAAGAAGGCGGATATGTTCACGTAAAGATGCCATCAAATGATATTCATCTTATAAGAAGAGAATGCTACGCTACTATTGGTCAGGTTGGAAACACAGAACATGATTCAATTGTTATAGGTAAAGCAGGACGTAATCGCTGGAAAGGTATTCGCCCAACTGTTCGTGGCGTTGCCATGAATCCAGTTGACCATCCAATGGGTGGTGGTGAAGCGAAAACATCGGGTGGTGGACATCCTGTATCACCATGGGGTGTATTGGCCAAAGGTGGTCATACTCGCAAGAAACGTAAGTACTCAAATAAGTACATTATTAAATCTAAAAAGAAACGATAGAAGGAAGAATTATGTCTCGATCGATTAAAAAAGGACCTTTTGTAGATAAACATCTCGAGAAGAAAGTAGATGTATTAAATGAATCAGGTAAAAAGGAAGTTATTAAAACCTGGTCTAGAAGATCAACCGTTTTACCAAAATTTATAGAGCACACATTTGCAGTCCATAATGGTCGTAAATTTATACCCGTGTATGTAACAGAAAATATGGTTGGACACAAATTAGGGGAATTTGCTCCCACACGTATATATCGTGGTCATAAAACAAGAAGTTAAGATTAAAGAAAAAGGGAGATGATAGTAATGGAAGCAACAGCCAGAGTTAGGAACTTAAGAGGTTCGGCCAGAAAGGCGAGATTGATCCTTGATCTCATCCGCGGCAAAACTGTACCCGAAGCTCAAAAAATACTGCTATTCTCGAAGAAAAGCGTGGCGGCTGATGTTGGCAAACTTCTTAATTCTGCAATTGCAAACGCAACAATGAAAGAAGGAAAGGTTGAAATTGATAACATGTTCGTCAGCGAAGTTTTTGCCGATGATGGTCCTATTATGAAAAGAATGAGACCTCGTGCTCAAGGTAGAGCAACTGTTATTAGAAGAAGAACTTGTCACATCACACTGCAAATTTTGGATAAAGAAGAGGAGGCTACCCTTGGGACAAAAAGTTAATCCAATTAGTTACCGAATTGGCGTAAACAAAAACTATGATTCAATATGGTTTGCATCAGGCGAGGATTATATTAATAAATTTCATGAAGATCTTAAGATCAAGAAATACATTAATAACCGACTTAAGGATGCAATGATCTCCAAGATCATTATCCAAAGAAAAACGAAATCAATTACGATTGATATTCATACTGCAAGACCTGGACAGGTCATTGGTCGTAAAGGTTCAGAAATCGAGAATTTGCGTAATGAACTAACAGTTCTTGTTAATAAAAACAAAAAGAATGAATTAAACGTGTTTGTAAATGTTCAAGAGATCAAAGATCTATGGACAGATGCAAAACTTGTAGGAAAAGAAATTGGCTCTCAGCTTCAAAGAAGAATCTCTTTCCGAAGAGCCATGAAATTTGCGATCCGTAATGCAATGAGAAGTGGCGTTGAAGGAATTAAGGTTCAATGCGCAGGTCGTTTAGGCGGAGCTGAAATGGCACGTACCGAAAGATATCATGAAGGTAGAACACCGCTTCATACTTTAAGAGCTGATATTGATTATGCTCTTACCGAAGTTAACACAACATACGGTATTATCGGCATAAAGATTTGGATCTACAAAGGCGATATTCTTAATTAATTCAGGAGATTGATAAATGTTAGCACCAAAAAAAGTTAAATATAGAAAAATGCAGAAAGGACGAACCAGAGGATTGGCTCATCGGGGAAGTACACTTAATTTTGGAGATTTCGGATTATACTCCATTGCACCAGGCTGGATCTCAAGTCGTCAAATTGAAGCTGCACGTATAACGATAACACGTAAAATGAAAAGAACCGGAAAATTATGGATCCGAATATTCCCGGATAAACCGATTACTGCAAAACCTGCTGAAACTCGTATGGGTAAAGGTAAAGGAGCTCCGGAATATTGGGTAGCGGTTGTTAAGCCCGGTAGGATATTATTTGAATTTGAGGGTGTTGATTTGGAAACCGCAAAAGAGATCAACCGTCTCGTTGGATACAAACTTCCTGTGAAAATCAAATTAGATATTAGAGAGGGAGTTGAATAATGAAAATTACAGAATTGCGTGAATTGACTAATGATGAATTAGCACAAAAACTTCATGATAGCCAGGAAGAGTTGTTTAATTTAAGATTTCAAAAATCAATGAACAGCCTGGAGAATGCAAACAAGATAAAAGATGTTAAGAAAGACGTTGCTCGCATGAAAACTCTTTTAAAAGAAAGGGAATTAAGAGGTTAAAATGGCTAGAAAATTAACCAAGACAGGCACTGTCGTTAGTGACAAAATGGATAAAACAATAGTAGTGAAAGTTGAACGTCAGTTCAAGCACCCACTGTATAAGAAAATTGTTAGAACACATAAAAAATTTAAAGCTCATGACGAAAAGAATGAATGTGGTATCGGAGATGTTGTTCTTATTGAAGAAAGCAATCCGATAAGTCGTCATAAAAGATGGTCATTGAGCAAAATAATTACGAAAAGTAAATAAGGAGTCTGAAATGATTCAAGCTCAGACAAGATTAATTATAGCAGATAATTCTGGGGCAAAAAAAGCTGAATGCATCAAAGTTCTTGGCGGATCAAAAAGAAGATATGCCAGTCTTGGAGATGTTATTGTTGTTGCAATTAAGTCAGCAACTCCAAATGGCAAGATCAGAAAAGGTGCAGTAGAAAGAGCTGTGATCGTGCGTACTCACAAAGAAGTTAGCAGACCTGATGGAACATATATTCGTTTCCAGGATAATGCAGCTGTTATCATTGATGAGAGATTAGAACCGGTTGCAACTCGTATCTTTGGACCTGTAGCACGTGAATTGAGAGAACATGGATTTATGAAAATCATCTCTCTGGCACCGGAAGTTCTTTAGAGGTAACTATGTTTAAGAATAATAGAAAAAAACAAAGTGCAAAAAAAATGAGAATCAAAAAAGGTGATAATGTTGTAGTTATTGCTGGGAAATACAAAGGGGTTAAAGGTAGAGTTCTTAAAGCAATACCAAAAGAAAACAGGGTAATTGTTGAAAAAGTTAACTTTATCAAGAAACACACCCGACCTAATCAACAGAACCAACAGGGCGGGATCGTAGAAAAGGAAGCTCCAATTCATATTTCAAATGTGAAATTGTATAACGAAAAGATCAATGATGTAACTCGTGCTGTATTTAAAGAGCATGGAGACTCCAGAACTCGTGTTTGTAAAAAAACCGGTGATGAGATCTAAAGGAGATGGGGATGAATAGATTACAAGAAAAATACAATAAAGAAGTAATTCCTTCTCTAATGAAACATTTTGGATTTGAGAATGTGCATTGTGTTCCAAGACTGGAGAAAGTATCTGTTAATATTGGAGTTGGTGAAGCTACACAAAATAAAGCGTTATTAGATAATGCTGTAAAAGAACTCACGATTATTACAGGTAGGAAACCGATCATTACAAAGGCAAAAAAATCTATCTCTAATTTTAAATTAAGAGAAGGAATGCCAATCGGATGTAAAGTAACTCTTCGTGGTGAGATCATGTATGAATTTATTGATAGACTTATCTCGATAGTTATTCCAAGAGTCAGAGACTTTAGAGGTACATCAACAAAATCTTTTGATGGACGCGGAAACTTTTCTTTAGGAATTAAAGAGCAAACTGTTTTCCCTGAAATTGAATATGATAAGATCGATGCCGTTAGAGGTTTAGATATAACAATAGTAACTACTGCCGATAATGATGAAGAAGGAAGAGAACTTCTTCATTTCCTTGGCATGCCGTTCAAGAAAAATTAGGAAGAGGTAATTTTGGCTAAGAAATCATGGGTCGTAAAACAGAAAAGAACTCCAAAGTATTCAGTAAGGAAATATTCTCGTTGTAAAATATGCGGTCGTTCCAGAGCCTACATGAGAGATTTTGGAGTATGCCGCCTTTGCTTTAGGAAATTGGCTTCTGAAGGTCAAATACCTGGAGTTAAAAAAGCTAGTTGGTAATAAAATATTAAGAGATTAAGGAGAAAAAATGAGTTGTACAGATCCGATCGCTGATGCTATTACTATGATAAGGAACGCATATCGGGCGGACCATAAAACGGTTATCGTAAATTATAGTAATGTAAACGAAGCGCTTGTAAAAATTCTCTCTAATGAGAATTATGTTAATAGCTATGAACTTCTCGAAAGAGAACCGGAAAAGAAAATTTATAGAAAGAAGATCTTTATTAACCTTCGCTATACAAACCAGGGCGAAGCTGTTATGAAGGGTATCGTTAGAGTTAGTAAACCAGGACTTAGGGTTTACGTTAATTCTAAGAATATTCCTTCAGTTTATAATAACACAGGCTGTGCTATTATTTCTACTAATAAAGGTGTAATTACAGATAGAGATGCTCGCGAGATGAAAGTCGGCGGTGAGTACATCTGTAAAGTATGGTAAAGGAGGGATATTATGTCTAGAATTGGAAAAACTCCTGTACCGGTACCGGAAGGTATAAAGGTAGAAATTAAGAATAATATAATTACTCTTTCTTCCAATAATGGTGAACTCACCTATAACTTTCAAGATGGGATCACAATTAAACAAGAAGGAAATGAATTAATTTTTGAAAGAAGAGACGATTCCAAAGATCAAAAATCCTTCCACGGACTCACCAGATCATTAGTTAATAATATGATCATTGGTCTTTCAGAAGGTTATTCTAAAGAATTACAGATAATTGGAACCGGGTATTCGGCAGAAGTATTAGGACCATGGCTGAAGCTTAGTGTAGGCTTTTCTCATGAGATCTTCTTACAGATTCCTGAGAACCTTAAAGTGGAAGCTGAGTTAGTTCCAAGAAGAGAGCAAGGTGCTCTTGGAGTTCAAGCTAATATCAAAGTTAGTGGAATCCATAAAGAAGATATAGGTAAATTTGCTGCAGAAGTTAGAAAATGTAGACCTCCTCTGAACTATGCTACAGGTAAAGGTATACGTTACAAAGGTGAA
>DAOUVH010000022.1 GCA_030667725.1 Candidatus Cloacimonadota bacterium
CTTAAGTTTAATTATCAACGCATTCTCTCCAAAAACAGTTTTTTTACTATCAATATCGATCTCAGGTTTAGCATCTTCGGAATAGCGAATGAAAACTACCCCTAATTGCCGTGCTTCTTGATAATATTTTTCATAAAATCCAAAAGTTCTGATATCACGATAAAGAACTGTTACATCCATTTTCGGATTTAATTTTTTTAATCGCATAGAATTTTTCACAGCCTGAGAACAACAGATTCGCGAGCAATATGGATGCTCTTCATCCCGTGAGCCAACACATTGAATAAATACAACGCTTTTCAATTTTTTATACTCTTTTTCATTCTCTTCCAGGGCATGTTCCAATTCTCTTTGTGTGATAACATTCTTATGTTGATTGTAGAGATATTCTTTTGGTTCTGATGCATTTGCACCGGTTGCAATGATAATAATTCCGTGTATTATTTCTTTCGCTTCACCTTTATATTCAATAGTAGTTTTATAATTTCCAATGTAACCATCCATATTTTTCACAGTAGAATTCAGATAAACATTAACCAGCGGATGATTATCGATCTCGTCTTTCAAATCTTGGAGGAAAGCAGGAACGCTTGATCCATCTAATGTATGATATAGACCGTTTAGATTACCACCCAGTTTATCATCACGTTCGATCAGCGCTACTTCAAAACCCTGATTTGCTATGGAAAGTGCAGCGGTCATACCTGCCAGTCCACCTCCTAAAACAAGTCCAGTTTGAATCACATCGAGCGAGATAGCATACAACGGTTCTTGTAATCTTGATTTTCCAACTGCAATTTTAATCAAACGATTTGCTTTTTCAGAAGCTTTGGCATGATCTTCACGATGCACCCAACTGCATTGATTACGAATGTTAGCCATTTCAAACAGGTAAGGATTTAGACCAACCTCGCGCATAGTTTCCTGAAAAAGCGCTTCATGCGTACTGGGCGAACAGGATGCCACGACTACACGATTTAATTTATGCTCTTCGATTATTTCTTTCATTAACTGCTGGGTATCCTGCGAGCAAGTGAAAAGGTTCTCTCCTGCATAGACCACGTTTGGCAACGTTTTAGCAAATTCCACAGCACCAGGTACGTTCACCACACTTCCAATATTAGTACCGCAATGACAAACAAAAACTCCGATTCGAGGTTTCTGCCCTATCACTTTCTTTTCGTCAGGATACACTTTTGTGCTAATTTCTGTTCCCCGTACTTCGGAAAGTAATTCAGCAGCTCCGGCAACAGCTCCTGAAGCCTGCATTACAGTTTCAGGAATATCTTTGGGAGAGACAGCCGGACCGCAAACAAAAACACCCGGTCTGGTTGTATCAATCTGGGAAATACCGAGATGTTCGATGAAATTATATTCATTCAAGCGAACACCCAAGCTGTCGGAAAGTTGTACTATATCCTTTGGTGGTTGTAAACCTACCGAAAGAACGACCATATCGAATTCTTCAATCTGCAATTCACCGTTTTCCAGCACATGATAAAGCTCCAAGTTTCCGGTTTCGGAAATTTCTTCTATTTTTCCAATTCTGCCACGTTTGAAAGTTACTCCAACATCTTTTGCTTTATCGTAATATTTATCAAAATCCTTACCGTGTGCACGAATATCCATAAAGAAAATAGTTGGTTCTACAGTTGATACATGTTCCTTGGAAATGATTGCTTCCTTCATGGCATACATACAACAAACTGATGAACAATACGGCATATGAGTATGCTCTGTTCTCGATCCAACACATTGGATCCAGGCTACTTTTACCGGAGTCTTGCCATCAGAAGGTCGTTGCAGATGCCCTTCAAATGGACCTGATGCAGCCAGGATTCTCTCATATTGAATACTTGTAACCACGTTCTTATATCTACCAAAACCATATTCATGCATGATGGTCGGATCAAATGTTTCAGCTCCGGTTGCCACAATTATCGAACCCACATCCAAATCCAATATTTCTTCTTTATGATCAAAATTTATTGCATCTGCTTCACAGTATTCCATACAAATTTTGCATTCTCCTGTGTTTAGCTGTACACAATGATCAGGATCTATCTTAGCATAATTGGGAACTGCCTGGGGAAAAGGTATATAAATTGCAGGTCTTCTAACCAATCCTTCATCAAATTCAGAAAGAATTGGAATAACTTTATTCTCGGTAATTTTATCGAATTTAATACCTTTTTGAGTAGGACAAATATAATCACAAGCTCCACAAGTTTGACAATCTTCCGATTGAGCATCAAATGCAGCTACAACTTCTCGTTTATTTCCCCTGTTTGCAAAACCTATCGCTCCTCTACCCATCCTGCTTTCACACATCCGCACGCATAATCCGCAAAGAATGCAATCTTCATTCTTGAGTTCAATTCTTGGTTTTCCTACTCCCATTTCTTCAGCAAGATTTATCAGAACTTCAGAATCCGGACATTTTGCCAGCATTAATTCAAGCATAATTTTACGAGTTTTTTTCACGCGTTCTGTATCGGTTTTGATAACAAGATCATTTTGAGCCGGATAAGTGCAAGATGCCTGAACAGAAGTTCTCCCGTTTTTCTGGCTTACCTCAACAACACATAAGCGGCAAGCTCCGTAAGCCGGTAGTGTTTTATGATAACATAATGTTGGAATTTTTATACCAATTTTATCTGCTGCTTCAAGAATTGTAGAACCTTCTTCTGTTTCTACTTTAATTCCATCAATAATTAAATTAACCATTTTCATACCTTTTTTTATTTTATGAAACTATTTATAAAATTTCATTTGAATCTAAAATATATTTTTCTTTTTCATCTTGATGTTCATAAACAAAATTTATCTCAGGATGAGAGATCATTAATGTTATAAGTGTGTTTTTCATATCACCGATAGGTTTTCGATCAATATGACTATATTGAAAAACAGCTTTAACCTCGGTGCCTATTCCAACCTTAGAGTCTATCTTAAAATTTCCATTACTCTCTCTCGCAGCTTGAGCCAAGAGAGAAAGTCCCATTCCCACTCTTCGGGTTGTTCTCGTTGTATAGAACGGATCCAGCACTTTATTAATAGTTTCCTTATTCATCCCTCTTCCGTTATCCTTTATTTCCACTGCAAGCAGATCATTGCTTTTCTCCTCTACGATCTTTATCTCAATTTTCGTAGCATTTGCTTCGATCGAATTCTCGACCACATCAAGAATATGTAAGGATAGATCTTCCATCTTTATTCTTCAAGGCTTTTTTCAACTCACTTACTGTCGTATCTTCAAGAAGAAAAGTAGTTGAAGTTTTGCCAATATCATCTAAATAATGAGCATCGGAAAATGTGACAAGTGGAAAGCCCGATGCCATTGGAAATTCCAAAGATTTCTTTCCGGACATATATCTCGGTGATAATTCCAGACCATCCAGATCCAATCCTTCAGGAACAAAACCCAGTTGCCCGATCAGGCTGAATCTTTCACGATCGATATGAGAGGCAATAGCAAGTCCATTCAAAGAATGTATGAGCTCCACTATTTTATCGACAGTTAAGTCTGTTGCCCCGATCAATAATTTTTTATTAAGATCAATAATTTCATCCTGCTCATCAACTATCAGTTGGTATCCGAAAAGATCTTCTTCATTTTCTCCTTTTAGATTTTCATAAACGATTTTCTGGAGTTTAAATAAATCTTTATCATCATCAAAAAGAGCTAAAACATGCACTTCTTCTTTTGATGTAACTTCCATTCCACCAAGAACTTTCAAATTATTTCTTTCTCCTGCCTTCTTCACTGCAATCACATTCTCGGATGAATTATGATCACAAATACCGATCACATCCAATCCTTTGGATTTTGCTTTTTCAACGATCATTACAGGCGTCATATTCATATCACCGCAAGGAGAAAGACAAGTATGAATATGCAAATCTGCTTTGATTTTTTTGAACATTCGGTTGAGACCTCATTATCCTTTATTCCCGTGTATTCCCAGTTCATAGAGTTTTCCCACTATTTCAAAAGTCGGTAATTTTGTTAACATAATAGGAATATTTTCCTGTTTTGCTTTCTTCAAAGTCGCTTCTTCCGGTTGTCGCCCATTTACAAGAATGATACCGGCAAGTTCCTGTAAATTTGCTACAGCAACGATATTTATATGAATTTGCAAAGTGATCCAGATATTGTCTTTTTGAGCATTTGCAATAACATCACTAAGCAGATCGCTGGAATATCCTCCACTCACTTCTCTATCAATATCTCCGGAAACAACTTCCAAATCGAGCTTTTGCACAATATCTTTTAAATTAACCATTTTACCTCTTTTCTCTTAACCTTAACCAACAACATTAATCCCATTACGATAATCACTAAGCTTAATAAAAAATTCTAACTGTGTTCCCTCTTCAACTGTTGATATTAGAGTCATTTTGTCCGTGAATTTTTTTATATTGGGAAGTCCCATTCCGGCTCCAAATCCTAATTCTCTAACCCAACCTGGAGCAGTAGAAAAACCGGGGTGCATTGCTTTTTCAACATCCGGAATTCCGGGACCTTTATCTGTTATAACAATTCTAATTTGATGAGGTTCAAGATAAGCTACAATGTCTCCTCCATTAGTATAGGCAACAATATTGATCTCAGCTTCATAAGTTGAAATAGCTGCTCTACGAACTATTTCCGGCGAGAGACCAAGTCTATAAAGTGTCTTCTTCAATCCGGTGGCAGCTTCTCCAGCTTTATCAAAGTTTTTACCTTCTACAAAGTATTGGAATTTTAAAAAAACCTCATCAGCAATAATATCATTGAAAATATGACTTGCTCTGTACCTTCGTTCCTCTTCATCATGATATGTTGTTTCTAATTTCTTCAGTATTCCTTTAATGATATCACTTTTTGTAACAATACCTACAAGCTTTTTATCTTTCCTTGAAATAACAGGAAAGCGACCAAATCCAAATTTTTCAGATTTCAAAACAGCATGAACAAGTGGTTCATCAGCATATAGCGTTTCTATGTTTTTTGTCATTCTTGTTGCAATTGATTCAACCAATTTGCCTTGTTCCATACATTTGATAAAATCTTCGATACTGATAATACCAACAAGTTTGTCATCATTTACAACCGGAACTCCCGATATTCGATTTTTCTGCAAAACATCTCTTAATGCGCAAACAGGCATTAAAGGATTTACGGTTTGAATATTTCTACTCATTACATCTTCAACTTTCAGTTCATAAGTTAGTTCTTGAATTTTGGAAGTTGTTCTTTTATTATCCATTATTATTTTTCAAGATCTAAATAACTACAGCTCTTAAGACCGTTTTTATATAATCGCCCACAACTCTCAAAAGTTGTCAGTTTTGTTTTTAATAAGTTTATATCATTCTTTCTCGCTAAGTTTATCATGTTTTCATCAGGAATTTTTCCCATAACAAAACATACTACTTTAATATCAGCCACATTTGCAGTGTTTATAACCTGTATATTCATTAAACTTGTTAGCAAAATTGAGCCCGGCTTTCCAAAAGTCAAAATTTCGCTCATTAAATCTGATGAACAACCAATTTCAATTTCTGTTTCAGGGTCGTATTTCCCTGTAAGAACTTCTGCTTCAAGTATTTTTTTTATTTCTATAAGTCTCATAATATCACTCAACCTTTACCGCATCAAATTTACAAACAGTAAAACAAATACCACATTTAATACATTTATCCTGATCGATAATATGAATTTCTTTACGATTACCGGAAATAGCATCGGCAGGACATTTGATAGCACACACTGTACATCCGGTACATTTATCCGGATAGATATGAAAATTAATTAATGCCTTACAAACATGAGCAGGGCACTTTTTATCTTTTATATGAGCTTCGTATTCATCTCTGAAATTTTTGATCGTCGAAAGAACCGGATTGGGAAGTGTTTGTCCCAAACCACATTGAGAAGCATCTTTAATTGCATAACCCAACTCTTCAAGGAATTCAATATCACCTTCTTTTCCGTCGCCTTCAGTTATTCTCGTAAGAATTTCAAGCATGGCAGAACTCCCTTCCCTGCAGCTTGTGCATTTTCCACAACTCTCATCACTGGTAAATTCTAAGAAATATCTGGAAAGGTCAACCATGCAGGTATCTTCATCAACAACTACCATTCCTCCCGAGCCCATCATAGAACCAACTTCTGTTAGTTTTTCATAATCAACCGGCAAATCAATTAAGGCAGCAGGGACAACTCCTCCTGATGGACCACCAATTTGAACACCTTTGAATTTTTTTCCATTTGGAACTCCGCCGCCAATATCATAAATGATCTCTTTGAGAGTGATTCCCATCGGCACTTCCACCAAACCAGTATTATTAATTTTTCCCACGAGAGAAAAGACTTTTGTTCCTTTGCTTTTTTCCGTTCCGATACCTGCAAACCAATCTGCACCGCGAAGAATAATCCTGGGAACATTAGCCCAGGTTTCTACATTATTTATATTAGTTGGCTGTCCCCATAATCCGGATTCAGCAGGAAAGGGAGGTCTTTGACTGGGTTCGGGTGATATTCCTTCGATCGAATGGATCAGGGATGTCTCTTCTCCACAAACGAAAGCACCTGCACCTTGTTTGATCTCAAGATCAAAATCGAAACCTTTTCCAAGGATATCTTTCCCTAATAATCCGTATTCTCGTGCCTGCTCGATCGCAACTTCCAATCTATGAATAGCAAGCGGATATTCTGATCTTATATAAACAAATCCCTGCCCCGCACCTATTGCCTTTGCCCCAATCAGCATTCCCTCAATAACTGCGTGCGGATCAGATTCGACAATACTTCTATCCATATATGCACCGGGATCTCCTTCGTCGGCATTGCAAATTATGTACTTGGTGTCACTTTTTGAATTATAACATATTCCCCACTTCAAACCTGTTGGGAAACCTCCGCCGCCTCGACCTCTTAAACCGGAATTCTTTATCTCTTTGATTATATCTTCGGAACTCATCGATGTTAAGACTTTGATAAGTGCATTATATCCGTCCCTGCCAATATAATCATCGATCTTTTCAGCATCGATCAATCCTTTATTCCTGAGAGCGATCAACCGTTGTTTGCTGAAAAATCCGATTTCACTCACAGTAGGAATATGAATTTTCTCCCCGGGAGGAGTGTACATCATTTTTTTAACAGGTCTTCCTTTTAGAAAATGTTCTTCAACTAAATAAGGGATGTCTTCAGGAGAAAGTAATTGATAAAAGATATCATCCGGTTGAACAACAACAATAGGACCCTGAGCGCAGAATCCCTGGCAACCGGTACCTACGACCAGAATTTCTTTATCCAATTCTTGTTTTTTTATTTCTTCTTCCAACAGTGTTTTAACATCAAAAGCACCGCACGAAACACAAGCCGTTCCGGTACAAACCATTAAATGAGTTCTATAAGCCATTTTTAGGGTTCCCTCTCACTTCCTATTGCAAGAGCACATTCTTCTACTATCTTTCCTTTTATTATATGCTCTGAAAAGATTTTCTTTATTTTATCTTCGGTTAGATCACCGTATTTTACAGGAGTTTCTCCTTTAAGTTCTACTGTAGCCATTGGTTCTCGACTGCAAAAGCCAGCACATCCGGAAGTTGTTACAATTACATCGTCACGACCTGATTCTTCGACTGTTTTAATAACAGTATTCATAATTGCTCTTGCTCCGGCAGCTATACCACATGTTCCCATGTGAACAGTAATTTTTGCATTAGAAATTCCCTCACGTAATAGTGCTGTTTTTCTAACCTTTTTTCTTATCTCTTCAAGATCTTTAATGGTCAATTTTGGCATCTTATTTTTCCTCCATTGATTTATAATGTTTAACAATTCCGGGGATATCTGCTCTTTTTAATTTACCATGTACATCCTCATTAACCGTGATAACAGGAGCTAATCCGCAACAACCGAAACAACGAGCAGTTTCCAGAGTGAATTCCATATCTTTTGTAGTTTCTCCCACCTTTATGCCCAGTTCATCTTCTAAAGCAGCAATAAGTCCCGGAGCTCCCTGCACATGACATGCAGTTCCAATACAAACAGTTATTATGTGTTTTCCTCGCGGCTCAAGATGGAAAGCATTATAAAAAGTTGCTATTTGATATATTTTTGTTAGGGCAACATCGAGTTCTTGTGAGATATATTTCAAGATTCTTTCGGGAAGATATTTATATTCGGTGTTAATAGTCTGAAGTATAGGCATCAGGTTACCTTTTTTATCTCTAAGCTCATTCAATATAGCATCTACTTTTACTTTGTCGTCAGGATTGAGATATATAATTGTTTTTTCAATAGGATAAAGAGCAACTGTTACCGGGCAATGCTGAGTACAAGCAGCACAACCTGTACATTTATCTTCATCAACATATCTGGGATGTTTTGTTACTTCTACTTTGAAATTACCGGCATTTCCTACTACTTTTTTCAGTTCGGCATTTGTGATGATCTCAATATTCAAATGTCTACCGCATTCAACCAATTTCGGAGACATCACACACATAGCACAATCATTTGTCGGGAATGTTTTATCCAACTGAGCCATTACTCCACCAATAGCAGGTGATTCTTCCAATAAATATACTTTATAACCTGAATCGGCCAGATCCAGAGATGCTTGAATACCGGCTATCCCACCGCCAATAACCATTACAGAACCAACTTTTTTGTTAGCCATTAAATAATACTCCTTAAAGGAATCGTTAAGAATTTAATTATTTTTAGAATTATTTATCTCTTCCGATCTTATCTTTTTCCTTACTGCAAAATCTTCTATTATATGTATTAATTGTCTTTCGTTAACTTTTCTACTATTATGACACAAGCCATGACTATTTTCAACATAATGTTGATACAATGCTTCTGAATATATTTGTCTTCCTATTGAAGTTCTGATCATAATTGTTGTATATCCATCTTGTGAGCCGACACCACCAACCGAAATATCTGCAAATTCATTGGAAAAATCATTACAGGCAAGACAAGCAGGTCTGGCAATTTCTTCGATCTCCTCTAATGGGATATGTAAGCTGACATTTGATTTCATTTTCAGGATCAAGTTATCTTTAATATTTACTTTCTCAATATCATCCATATTTACTTTGTGTATTTTGGCAAAATTTTTCTTTGCAAGGTCTTCGATAGTAAAACACTGCATACAGAACAATCCGATCGTAAATATTATCAGATTTGAGGGAACAATATTCAGTAATTGCATTTTACGAATTGCCTCTATCTGGCATGGAGTTCCAACAATAGCCAGTTTCTTCATCGATTCTGAGGTCGATTCTCTTATTACTTTTATTATTGGAAAACAGGTGGAATAAATATTTCCAAGTTCATCAAGATTTTTCGTTTCCGAAAAACTTGAGCCGGCTGCATCTATCAGGTCCGAACGGGTTTTTGCAATTATCGGTTTTCTTCTGTAAGACCCCTCTCTTTGGGAAACTACAGCTCCATCGATAACTTTGTTTTCTAACATATATATTAAAATAGAAGTGACTACGCCACCATCGGTGGCAACATTAAGAACATCTATATCGGTCGATCGTGCAGAAAAAACATCAATAAAGTTTCCGAGAGGATATTTCCAATTATACTGGCTTTTCAGTTCTTCTTCCAAGTCTTTTGTTTTAGGACAAATCAGATAACAAATACCACATTCAAGGCATTTATCCTTATCTTTATATTCAGGAAAACCTTCCTTACCGATCTTCAATGCATCCATACTGTTTGCACTACAAAATGAAACACATCCGCCACACCGGTTACAAAGGTTCTGATTTATTACTTCAGTAAGCAAATTATCAAAACTTAAGATTTTTTCTTGTTTCATAAAACCTCCTGAATAGCAGATATTCAGGGAACTGCAAACAGCTCCCTGAATTCAGATCATTTATTTAATCGGATTAGCTGTATCCGATTCCCATTCGTAATATGCACCATCATAAACATTAACATTCCCATAACCAAGAATGTCTTTAAGAGCCATGTAAACTACTCCTGCACGTACACTGGAAGCACAATAAAGAATCACTTCCTTATCACTTGTAATTCCTGCCGCATTCATAGCTGCTACAATCTCTTCTTTAGATTTGATCGTTCCATC
>DAOUVH010000088.1 GCA_030667725.1 Candidatus Cloacimonadota bacterium
GATCGAAGATAAACTTAAAGAACTCGGATGTCCCAAGATCAATCTCCAGGTACGAGATGATAACACGGAAGTGATCGAATTCTACAAAGGCATAGGTTACCATGATGATAAGGTGATGAGCCTGGGGAAAAAATTAATAACGGATGAGGAATACGATATTAACGATTCCAATTCCTAATTGACTTCGTCGGTCTCCGCTAAGCTCCGGCTCTTAATTTCAAATTTCTCATTTCTTTAGTCCGACGACATGCTTGTTATGCACTCTTTTATTCTTATTACATACTTAAACTTTATGATTTTGGAAATTCAGTAGGATTATTTTTTTCTTTTCGTATTATACCAGTTTTGAAGAATTTCATACTTTTATTGCATTCATCATAATAGAGCTTATCTTCATTTGTCCATTCTGAGCAATCAAGAAGTAGTAAATCTTCTGAATTATAATCTGTGAACTTCATCGCATCAAAAGCTATACCGATAATCATATTTAACTCGGGAAATTTATTTTTAGCAGCTCCACAGGCAATCTCTAACATCCTTTGCCTTTTGGGTCGATAATCATTTTCATAATCATTTATATCAACAACTTTTAGCTGAAGGATAACATAAGCTTTACCTTCGTAGAATGAATTAAAGAAGGTTAATTGTTTCATTAATTTAGCTTGATTTACGGGGAATTTGTTAATTGCATCAATTATTTTTTGAGATAAATAACGTCTTATAAATCGTGGTTCTTTTGCCATTTCTAAAATCGCACTTTGACCTGAGAACAAGTCAGCATTACCACCTACTACACCATTAAGAGCATTTCTACAAGTTTTCTGAATTAACCTATCCCAAGTATAAGATATTTCGTCAGCCTTTTTCTTGTTTCTGTATAATTTGCTATCTACAAAATCTTTCCAATCACCTTCACCAATGTATAAGCCATTAACATCATTTTCCTTTACACCAATGAAATGTCGATTTGTTTCTTTATTGAAATTAGAAAAATAATTAACAAGTAAATCTTCTTCACCACAATAAGATAAATAATCATATTTTTTAATTGCTTCAATTTTGGCATTTAAGTATGAAGAAAAATCAAAGAAAGTATCCAATTCACTTAAAATAATTGGTAAATTATGACTGTCAAAGAGATGAATTGGATTATTTTTATCTAAATGAACACAAAATGGGAATTGAAAAAAATCTGTATCACCTGATGAATAATTAACAGCCAAACTACCATAAATATTATTTTCAGAATTTTTAAGGCAAGCTTCTTTGGCACCGTGTGCAACAATTATTTTATGTACAGTCATTGTTTCGGGATTAATTGGAATTGGGAATGGTTGTTTCAAGTCTTTATCTAAAAATATTTTCCCATTATTTCTTATATAACGTTCTGCTCCATTGGCTGTTCGTATCTGAGGATCAATTACTTTCCTTTTCCATCTTTTCCAATTGATATCAGGATCTTTATCAGAATTTGTTAATTGTAAATTTTCTCTATCAAAAAAAATAAAAATATGATTCTCAAAAACCGCAAGTAAATCACAAAGCTCTTTTTTTTGAGAATTAAAAGGATTTGGATAACTCCATAATTCAAGGAATGAATTATTACAAAGACTGGATAATAACTTCTCAGTTCTTGTTGTTCCATTTGATTTAATAATTTTCATTACATCTCTACCATAATTTCTTTAAAAACTCTAAACCTTAAACTCAAATAATTTCATATCGATAAAGAGTGCATAATGTTTGTGTCCCCGACCAAAAAGGTCGTTTTTATCTCGATTAGATTTTCTAAAAGATCGTATACTATACCAAATATGAGTTATATACGACCTTTTTGCAATTTTGCCATATTCAATATCATATAACCTAAATAATCCATTTTTCATGCCTTGTTGAAATTGCAAACAAAATTGCTTTCTAGAAATATTTTTGTCAAAGAAAATATTATTTCGGGTAATTTACGGATTAGTACTCACCCCTCAACCTATCCGCAAATCCACGAATAAATTCGTGGGATTAATCATGATATATGTGCAATCCAATTGACAAAATATAATATCACAAAAAAAGTAAGTGCCGTATATTAAAAAATATTGGTCAAAAAAAAGGATGATGAGAAAGAAATACAGGTGTTTTGCACTTTTCTCGGGTGGATTGGATAGTATGCTCACTGTGCTGCACATGAGCGAACTTGGCTTTGAAGTGCTGCCAATTTTCTTTAAAAGTTTATTTTTTGGACCGGAGAATGCAAAGAAAGCAGCAGAGCAGATAGGTTTTGAACTGATCATTCAAGATATTTCGGAAAAACATCTGGAAATGTTGAAGAATCCACGTTATGGTTTTGGTAAGAACATGAATCCCTGCATAGATTGTCATGGTTTGATGTTCAGGGAAGCTGCACAATCGATGGAGCAATACAAGATTGATTTTATCATCTCCGGTGAAGTGTTGGGTCAAAGACCCATGAGCCAGCGTCACGATGCCCTGAACGCTGTCGGTAAATTGAGCCAGGTCAAGGATCTGCTGGTTCGTCCGCTTTCCCAGAAATTACTTACCGATACCCTTCCCATACGTGAAGATTGGGTAAAAAAAGAGGAGATGCTGGATATCCAGGGAAGGGGAAGATACCGTCAAATTGAAATGGCAAAAAAATATGGGATAACATTTTATCAGAATCCAGGTGGTGGCTGCCTGCTTACGGATGCCGGCTATTCACGACGTTTGCGAGACCTGATGGATCATGAAATGATGGAGATGAAATTCATTGAATTCCTTAAAACTGGTAGACATTTCCGGATAAGTGATAATTTAAAGATAATAGTTGGCAGGAATGAGAAGGATAATGACGTTCTCACCAGCCTGGCAGTGGATGAGATAGTGTTGCAAGCGAAAGATTTTCCCGGACCTTTAGGGATACTGAATTCAATGCTCCAGCCTGTCGAAGAAGAAATTAAACTTGCAGCTTCACTGCTTCTGCGTTATTGTAATAAAGCTCCCGAAACATCATCAGTGGTTTATGGGAAGAAATTTCAATTGCAACAGGCAGTGGAAGTTAAGAAAATGCCCTCAGTAAAGGTGGAAGAATATCTGATTTAGGTGGTTTTATGAAATACAAAGTATATAATGTCCTCCCCGAATTTGGCACGAATACTTACCTTGTCTGGGATGAAAATTCAAAACAGGCAATGATAATAGACCCGGCTGCACCGGATAGAATTTTAATTGAAGAGATTAAAAATCTGAAATTAGATTTGAAATACATAATTAATACCCATGGGCATGGTGATCATATTGCTGGAAATAAACTTATCAAAGATAGTTTTCCTGCTTCGCTCTGTATCCATGAAGCTGATGCTGCCAAACTTATAGATGTAAAACTTAATCTGAGTGAATTCTGGAATGCTGATATTGTTTCACCGTCTGCAGATATTCTCTTTAAAGATGGAGACAAGTTCACTCTTGGCAGCTATGAAGTCACTGTTATTCACACTCCCGGACATTCTGCGGGTAGCATTTGCCTGCTGGTGGAAGGACTGTTATTTTCGGGTGATACCCTTTTTTCAAAAGGGATCGGTCGTACAGATCTTCCTGGTGGGAATTATGAAATGCTGATATCTTCAATTAAAGATAAACTTTTTATTCTTCCCGATGAAACAGTAGTTTTACCCGGTCATGGACCTGATAGCACAATAGGGAAGGAAAAGAGAAATAATCCTTTTGTAGATTTAGATGCAAGATTTTAGATAATTCAGGATTCTTAGTTTTCAACTTTATCTTTCTATTTTAATAACAGACATTTTCCGGTTTGAACAGGAATATTATCCACTCGAAGTTGGTAGATGTAAATGCCAGTTGTAACCTGTAGACCTTTCTCATCAGCACCATCCCACATAACAGAATGCTTTCCTGATGAAAACTGAGATACTGAATTGCTGAAAAGCTGTTTCACCTTCTGTCCTTTTATATTAAAAATGATTATTTCAGTATCTTCAGGGTTTTCAGCGTTTAATGAAAAAGAAATCGTTGTTGCAAGCCTGCGACCGGCTCCTGACGGTTTAAATGGATTTGGGTAATTATGTAAATTGAATGATGAAGGAGATATCTGGTTCTCATCTGCTGAAACTGAATTCCAGATCAGATCTGCGAATTCCGAATGATCGATAAAGGGATTGCGATTTCCTTGCCAGTTTTCATAAATCCGGTCGTTACGTGTTTCTTCAAATTCACTTGGAGGATCCAGAATATTCCATTCCAAAAGAGCTGAAAGTTTTCCATGCTCAGGATTTGGATAAGTATTAACTTCATCTACAACAACAAGATCAAGCTCACCGTTTTCACCTTCATAACGGGTTGCCATGTAAAATATCATTCGTGCAACATCACCCTTAACTTCATCTCGCGGTTCCCATGAATCACCATCAAAAAAACATCCTGGAATTGTCGGGTAAGGATTATCGCTGTAATCGAAATCCAGATTCCCACGGTCACCATTCACCTGAACATCTGTAGGGCGCAGGTGATGGACATCGGTTCCACAAGGTGGATCGTCTCCAAAATCACCATGAGATTTAGCCCAGGTATGCTCACGATTCCAAATAGGATAACCGGAATTTGAAACTGACCAGCCAGTATAAAGCAAGATCACATTATCCGTATTTTCCGGGTCTTCATCGGTATCGCGCAAAGCATTCCAGACATTAGCATAACTAAATTCAGTATGACCATCAATAATATCATTTAAAGCTGATTTAAGATCATCTCCACTCAATCCTTCCGTGCCATCATAATAACCGGGAGGTATTTGTGCGAAAAGATTTAACACAATTAATGTTAATAATAAACTCATTAAGATCTTCATTTTTTCCTTCCATTTATCTAATTTAATTTGAATAAAATTTTTTGAGTATATTTGTGTCAAATGAAAATGAGTATCCTAAGATAAAAGTATAAAATCATTTTTAAAATTCTCTGTAATAGAGTGGCTCTTTTGTTGGAAACAGGCTTGTTTTATTGACACAAAATACTTATCATCTTTTTTTGCATTGTGTTAAAAAGAATTAAGTATAATTAATATTGATAATTTGAAGAAGAAACGCGAGTTTTTTGAATTGAATATAAAGTCGGAAAATAAACTTGATTTTCGTGAGATCTTCGGAAACGATAATCCAGTTCACCTTGAGATCGGCAGCGGTAGAGGAGAATTTCTTTTACACAAGTCAATCCAACAGCCTGAGGTGAATTTCCTGGCGATTGAATTAAAGGAAAAGAGGATCAAAACGATCATTCGTCAACTAGATACGAAAATCAATAAAAATGTACGGATAGTAAAGTTATTCGTGGATGAAAAAGTTACAGAGTATGTTCATGAGGAATCGTTTAAGATTATCTATATTATTCATCCTGACCCATGGCCTAAACGAAAACATCATAAGAACAGGCTTATCCAGCATGATTTTATAGATGTACTTTGGAGGATTCTGAAACCGGGAGAGTTTATCGAAATTTCCACTGATCATGAAGAATACGCGAACTGGATAATTCAACACTTCCAGGAGAGAAAAGATTTTAAATCATTTTATAATACAGGATTTTCAAGGGATCCCGA
>DAOUVH010000069.1 GCA_030667725.1 Candidatus Cloacimonadota bacterium
CGCAATGTCAAATGGGCGAAGATCTATTGCTAATAATTTTGAAATTTTAACAAGTACATTCGCATCAAATTCTTCACCATAGATTTTACTTAGTTTATCATAATTATCAATTTCAAATAAGATTATCCCAAAAGGTCGATTATATCTACGGAATTCACTGAGTTTGAAGTTAATTGACATTTCCAGACTAACTTTATTTGGTAATTTTGTGATCGGATCAAAAAATGAATTTTCATATTCTTCAGAATCATTAACCAGGTGTTCAAGGTGTTCTTTATTATCTGTGAAGAGCTGTGTGGCACCAACAATATTATCACTAACATCATACATAGGAGCAATTCTGATCGACACAGGAATTTTACTACCGTTTTTATGAGTTATCAACAATTCATATTGTTTAGCTGTACCATTTGCAAGTGTAATTGTGAAAACGTTGGACTCACCATAATATTTTTTTCCATCAACATCAATAGGGCAGAGAAGTTTTTCAGAACAAATTTGATCAAGAACTTCTGAACTGGAATAACCGGTAATCTTTTCTGCGCCTTTACTCCAGTATTTTATCCGCCTTTCTTTATCAACATAGAATAAACCTTCGTAAAGGTTCTCAATAAGGTTTATATAATTTGATCTAGCCATTGATTATCCCCTTTGTTAATGGACTATTTAACCAATATTATAACATCAATTATAACATAATGCTATAAAACACAACAATTAACAAAATACGATTATCTAATTAAAAGTCAATTCATTATTTTAAATTCACACCGATCTTTACCTTATATTTATTTTTCCATTTATCAAATTCTCTCTTTAGAAATTTTTCTTCATAATATTTCCGATTCTGATAAAAATTATTCTTGGAAGGTCGATTTAGTTTTAGAAGTTTATAAAAAAGTAGTTTCTCAGAATTTATAGGAATTACCGAACTGCAATAACCTTCCTGATGTTTTAGGATATCATCGAAAATCGCTTCACTAAAATCTACTCCCGGGATCTTGCTTGAGAGCGACAGATCAGAGATAACACTCCAGCCACCCAGATAATAAAGTAAAGAATCCGGATCTGCACCGGAAGCTATTTTTTCTTTTATCACAGATACATTTGCTTTAGCATATTCAAATAATCTCTTTGAATTCTGTATCTCTGTTATCTTTGGTAAAGCCTCTTCGTAGGTAAGCTGACGCGATCGAGTAATCTTCAGTGGGAAGATGACAGCATATGCATCATCAAGTTTGATTATCCCGGAATATTTCTCATTATTCCACATTCTCAGAAGTTCTGTTCTATAATCGGAAATATCTCCAAGGATTTCAAAGTCCTCTTTTGCATCTTGAAATTCAGTTGTGAATATATCCAATTCCTCAACATATTTAGAAAGGTGAGAAAAGTAAGTGGTAGAATCAAAAATAACTTGTGCTTTATTAAATGCTTGGCTATCTGCAATTGAAGATAAGGCTTCTCTACGCAAATCATTCTTAATCTCAGAGAAAGGGATGATCCCGGCATTGTAGCTTCTTATTTTATGCAGAACGATCCAGCCGTTATCATAGCTTATTGGTTCAGACCAAGAGCCGGTATTGATCTTTGAAAGAGTTGAATTTATCTGTTCGGGTAACAGTTCAAATGGGAGAATCTTATCTTTAGGTAGTGAATTACTGCTACCAAAAACCATTTCGAGTAATGAAATATCGGTACCACTAGCAGCTTGATCCGATATTGTGTTAGCTAATTCGAAATCACGTAAAAAAATGTAATTGAATTTCACAGATCTTTCACGATATAATTCATTGATCCTTTCATTATAGATCTTCTTTAACTCGCTATCGGAAACGGTTTGTTCAAGCCGGTTGAATTCATTTTGAACAGGAAAGATGACTCCAGCGATCAGTAAACTGTCGGGTGTTCTGAAATCTCGTTTATGAGATTCGAAGTAATTATTGAAATCTGTACTATCCTCTTTGGAATATGCAATAAAATTTGGAAGTTGCTCACTGATCTTTTTAAAACTTGGGATAAATTCAGGGAAAAAAGAGAGCGCATTGTAGAAAATAATTTTTTTCTCAGTTTGTAAGAATCCCCAGTTTTCTCCTCGGTTTATTCTAATTGCGATCATGTCATCGATTAGATTTGAGTTTTCAAATTTCTCAAGATAAATAATTTCTTTAGATTCTGAGAGTTTGTTATCTTGTACGATACGGGCTATTAGATATTCGTCTTCTGCATTTCTTTCCAGCAGGTATTTTATCTTTTGTTGATACTCTTCTTTACTGGTTGAAGAAAAGAGAGACGGGCTTGAAATCTCAACTTTAGTAACAACTACTGCCGGGACAATGAAGTTCTCAAAATTATCTTCAAAATATTGTCTAAGGAGCACCTCGTTAGTTTCACTTGTCTCTTTTGCTATATATTCCCGCCAGATCGCATTTGCAATTGCCAACTCATCCTTTCTGGCAACTTTCTTTTTATCAACAACAGATAAAACAAGATCTCCAATACCGATATTAAAAGGTTCGGAAAATTGATCTTCGTCTAATTCGAAAGCACTTTTTAATATAATATCAGGCAGATCACCTAGTTTATCATTTCGGCTGAGATAAGATGATTCTACAACTTGCTGAGAAATATTCGCTCCGGCCTTTAGAAATTCAGTAACTTGAAGAGCTTTTTGCCTGGTTAATCTGCTAATCTCTTCTTTTGTTAGTTCATTGCGAAGTTCCGCTGTATTTTCTGCATCGAGTGTACTATCTGCCAATATCATTGCGGTTATTCTTCTACTCACAATTGGCTTCACGGTTTCCTTAAATTCATCGTTCAGAACTACGAATATGTTTAACTTAATTTTCTCTTCCTTGTTGTATTTATGTTTGTAGCGGCTGTAATACCACTCAAAATCCTCGAGGGATATTTCAGTCTCAAAATCCACATCTCGTTTATCAATAATTGCATAGCCAAGATCGATCTCTGTATTCTCCATGAAATAATGTTTCAGTAGTTTATCTTCTGTAACATCGAAGGATTTTTCCAGGATAGTCCTTGTCTTTGCAACAAGAATCTCTTCCTTCATTGCGGTGAGGATCTTCCTTCCTTCTGCCGTATTTCTAAAATCAAGGAATTTATTCCTGTCAAAATTTCCATTTGTTTGAAATCTAGGCAGATCTCCTACTTGTTGAACAAAGAATGCTTCTAATTCGGAATCATCAATGTAGACCCTTTTCTCTAAAGCATAGTTCTTGATCAGAGATTTATTGATAAGTTTAGTAATGGCCATTTGTCTGATGTCACCATAAGAATATTGATTCTCACCCTCATAATTCTTCATCTCTTTCTGAAGCTCATCCGATGTGATCTTATAAGCTCCCACTTGGGCTACAACTTTAGCAGAAACTAAAGAAGAACTTAAAAGTATAATTATAATTAATATATATTTCATATTTTATTCCTAATCTTTGATTATGCACATAAATTAAATTGTGAATAATTAATCAAGAAGAATTTATTTTGTTTCTTATCTTTTAATTTGACTTATTGGAGAATAAACTTTATTCGGAATCTGAAGTGAAATTATTATTGAGGTTGTGAATGATAAAAAATAGAACATTAATTTTGATATTACTAATTCACATTTTTCCAATTATACTCTCAGCGCAGATATTGGATTCTCTAACTACAACTGTACTGGATTCGTGTTTGAACTATCTTCATTTGGAACGTTATGAGCTTGGGTTTGAAAAAGCATGGGCAAAGGATGATACTTTTAAACTTAAGATCGTAGACCATTTATTGGATAACCCTCTAGAACTTCCTGTTTATGTTGAAGAAACCGTAAACACAATAAAAGAAAGTTGTATAAAAGACCTGATAGCATTTGTTACAAAACAAATCGACAGTGAAATTGATGAAAATTTGGTACATATTTCAAATAGTTTAACAGAACCTGAAGACTTTATTGTAAATGCACTTGATCAAGTTGAACCATATTTAAATGAATTTTATTCTAAATTAGATACTTTAGAACTGCATGATCTTATTATGTCGGCTCCAAATTTGTGGTGTGGAGAAGACGATCCTGAAGATCTGGCATTGAAAGGAAGTTGGCAGCAGGAATTCAATGTTTATGCAGATACTTCCCGCTCGGTAGATAAAGATAGGCTCCTAAATATCATGAAGAAACTTAATAGAAGCTCTTTGTATACAGCTGGTTTGATATTCCTGCAAGCTGTAGAAGAATTACAGTTTGAAAAATTTAATAACTTAGAAATGAATAATAACGTAAGTATTGAAGGTACAGAGGGTGAAATAATACATTATGCTCAAACTAAATATGGCGAACTTGTAATCGGTGGGAAAGGTGAGAATGTTTACAGTCGTGATTTTGCCTTCATCATTGATCTTGGTGGAGATGATACATACAGATGCCGTGCCGGCGGAGCATTGGGAACACTGGGAAATTCATTTTCATTTGTTATCGATCATGATGGGAATGATATTTATTTTAATGAAGAAAGATCTATAAGCATGGGTTCAGGGTTTTTGGGAATTGGAATTCTGTATGACAAGAACGGTAATGATGTTTATCGTGGAACTCATTATTCTCAAGGGTCTGGGATCGGTGGAATTGGAATTCTGATTGATAGCTCTGGAGAAGATGATTATCGGGGAGGTTGTTTCACTCAGGGAGCAGGACATTATGGTATCGGAATTTTAAAAGATATAGGAGAAGGTGACGATAGATATCTTGCAAAGCTCTGGGCGCAGGGATTCGGTTCAACCTTTGGTTATGGACTTTTGCACGATACCGGTGGAGATGATACATACAGAACAGGCGGAGAATATCTTCATGCACCGCTTCTACCAAATGATTATCAATCTTTCAGCCACGGTTTTGGAATGGGCTGGCGTCCCAGAGCAGGCGGTGGTATTGGTGTCTTGTATGATGAAGCTGGAAACGACTTTTATGACGGGGAAGTTTTCTGTGAAGGATCTTCCTATTGGTATTCACTGGGAATTTTAGTAGATGGTGGTGGAAACGATTCTTACAATGCTGCCCAATATGCTCAAGGCGCCGGAATTCATCTCTCTGTTGGTGCTTTATGGGAGCAGGGAGGTGATGATCAATATCATTCCCGAAACGGCGTTGTAGGCGGAACTGCCCATGATCTTTCCGTGGCAATGCTTGTTGATGAAAATGGTGATGATAACTACATTGTTTCGGGTGGTTACGGAATATCACTGACGAACTCATTTGCCTTATTCATAGATAAATTGGGAAATGATATGTATTCTACTTGGGAAGATCACAGTTTCGGTTCTGTGAGATGGGCACGAGGATTTGCCGGTTGTGGAATATTTATGGATCTGGAAGGAAAAGACAGATATTCACGCAACACTCTTGCCAAAGACGGCGGATTATGGACATATAATGGTTGGGGAATCGGGATTGACTTAGCAAGAGATTTAAAGACAAAACCTGGTGAAGAAGTGGTTGAAAAAATCATTTTGACTGCTGAAGATTCACTAAAGACTATAGAAGAATTATATGAAGAAGCTTCTTTGTGGGAAGTGGGCTCAAATATAAAGAAAGTTGCAAGAGCAAAGAAAGCTTTTTTGCAGAGAGAGATGGAAGCTGTACAATATATCTGTGATAATAAACTGGGAACCGATAACAGTTTAGAACTCAGGTTGATAGATACGATAACAAAAGAATATCCAGATTCAATTGCACCAATATTATTAACAAAGATCGATGATGAAAATATTAGGATCCAGAAAAATTCGATACAGCTTTTGGGAGTTGCAAAATATGAGTTGGCTTATTCTCCACTTATCAAGATGCTTGAAGATGAAAAGTACAACTATTTGAAACGAAGTATGATTGGAGCATTGGGCAGTATTGGCAATAAAGATGCAACAAGCATTATTTCCGGCTTTATAAATGATGAAGATGAACTTTGCAGATTAAGTGTGATATCCGCTCTGAAAAAATTAAAAGATGAAACTGCAAATAAAATACTTATAAGTGCACTTGATGATAAAATGTTCACAGTACGTTCA
>DAOUVH010000146.1 GCA_030667725.1 Candidatus Cloacimonadota bacterium
ATATTCCAATGAGAAGAATTGGAACACCATTCGAATTTGGTCAAACCGTTGCTTTCATGGTTTCAGAAGGAGCAGGTTACATAACTGGTATTTCTTTGAAAGTAGATGGCGGTTTTGCTAAGGGATTGTTTTGATTTTCATCCCGATAGTTTTCGGGATCAGAATGATAGAAAAATAATTTATGATTTAAGAGGTGAAGATGAAAGAAATACAAAATCCATACCCTGAGATGATAAAGAATTTACCGGAAATCGAGATTAATCTGGAAGGCGTTCGAGGTTGGTTGATGCAGGATGTTTCAATCTCGGCAGTATTCTTTGAACTTGATCCAATAGGTAAAGTTCCCGATCATTCTCATTGTGCGCAGTGGGGAATAGTGTTAGATGGTAAAATGAAGTTAACGATTGATGGTGAGACAAAAATCTACACTATGGGAGATCGTTATTTCATCCCGGAAGGAATAATTCATTCAGCCGAATTTATTACTAAGTGTTTTGTGATAGATTTTTTTGCTGATCCAAAAAGATATAAAAAGAAATAGAGAAAACCTCACCTTAATCCTCTCCTATAGGAGAGGAAACTCCTTCTCTTGCAGGAGAAGGCTTGGATGAGGTGAATAAATAGCAAGGAAAATAAAACATGAAAAATATAAAATTTTATTCAACAAATTTAAAAGCAGATATTGTTGATTTTAAAACTGCATTATTAAAGGGATTAGCTCCAGATAAAGGACTCTATATGCCTCAAGAAATCCCTACTTTTACGACAGAGGAGATAAATAAATTTTCCCTGATGGAATACTATGAGATCGCCTTTGAAGTAGGCAGGAAATTCCTACATGATCAAATCCCCGATGCAGATCTGAAAGCTATTGTAAAAGATGCATACAATTATGAAGTTCCTCTTGAAAAAGTTTATGATAGGAAATATGTAATGCGGTTGGATCAGGGACCTACAGCTTCTTTTAAGGATTTTGCAGCAAGAATGATGGGCAGGCTAATGCAGTATTATCTCAATAAAGAAAATCGTGAACTTCTGATTCTTACAGCAACTTCAGGTGATACGGGAAGTGCCATTGCAAATGCATTCTATGGTTTGGATAACATTAAAGTTGTGGTTCTTTTCCCCGAAGATGAAGTAACAAATCGACAGAGAAAGCAGATGACAACATTGGGAAAGAATGTGCAGATAATTGGTCTTGATGCGAAATTCGATGACTGCCAATATCTTGTAAAAGATGCATTTTCCGATAGTGAATTGGATTATCTGAATCTGTCCTCAGCTAACTCGATAAATATAGGTAGATTGATTCCTCAAATAGTTTATTATTTCTATTCATTTGCAAAATTAAGAAGGAATGATGACGAAGAAGTTATCTTTTCTGTTCCTTCCGGAAACTTTGGTGATATGATAGGTGGAATGTTTGCCAAACGAATGGGGCTTCCAATTAAAAAGTTTATAATTGCAACTAACGAGAATGATGAGTTTCCAAAATTTGTAAAAACTGGAAATTATAATAAGATCGAACCATCCAAAAATTGTCTTTCCAGTGCGATGAATGTGGGACATCCCAGTAATATTTCACGCTTGATCGCTCTGTATGACGGTGTAATGGATGAAACCGGATATATAAGTAAACCACCCGATATGAAGAAATTACGAAGCGATATCTATTCAACCAGTATAACAGATGAAGAGACAAGAATGATGATCGCTGAAGCTTATAAAAAATATAAACTTTTGTTAGAACCACATGGTTCAGTAGGTTGGGCAGGTTTACAAAGATTTTTGCAAGAACATCCGGAATTCGACAAAGAAGATCAGTTATGTATTTCATTAGAAACAGCTCATCCGGCTAAATTTCCGGAGCAGATCAGAGATATATTGGATTTTGATCCCAAACTTCCTCCCAGCCTGGAAGGATTGGAAGAAAGGGAAGAATCCTTTGATAAAGTGTTAAACAACTATGAAGAATTCAAAAAGTATTTAATTAAGAATTATTAATTTAGGAGGTTCTATGCAACTACATCATCGTTATATACAAACTGCTAAGAAGTTTGGTAAGAAAATTGCTATTCATGATATTGCCACAGGTAAAGATGTGCCATATGAAAGAATGTTGATCATATCTTTGATCTTTGCAAAAAAGTTCAAGAAGATCAATAGTAAATACGTGGGAGTTATGGTTCCAACTTCAGCTGGATGTATACTGGCAAATATAGGTTTATTGATGGCTGGGAAAATTCCGGTGATGATCAATTATGGCACTGGAGCTATTGAAAACTCAATTTATGCTCAGGAAAAATGTAGTTTTGAAACGATTATCACAAGTAAGAAATTACTAGAAAAGCTTAAACTTGATCCGATAGACGGCATGATCTTTCTGGAAGATATTGCAGCTTCAATCAAACTTTTTGATAAACTTCCAGCTCTTTTTAAATCAAAAGGTTCTGCTAAAAGGATTATAAAATCGGTACATCATGGTGATATGGATGAAACTGCGGTCATTCTTTTTACTAGTGGTAGCGAGAAAGAACCAAAGGCAGTTCAACTTACTCATAAAAATATTATGCACAACGTAAATGGAATTCCAACAATTATGGATTTAAGTTCAGATGATATTTTCATAGCAAATTTACCATTATTTCATGTATTTGGGATTACGGCTAACTTCTGGTTACCTATCATATTAGGATGTAACATTGTAGCTTATCCCAATCCACTCGATTATAAAATTATCTGTGGGCTGGTTAAAAAATATAAAGTTACATTGATGGCTGGTACACCAAGCTTTTATTATGGTTACTTAAAAAAATCTGTAAAGGGTGATTTTGATTCTATGAGAATTGCAATTTCCGGTGCAGATACATTAACAAATCAGATCTTTGATGGCTTTTTGGAAAAGCATAACCTGACAATATTGAATGCATACGGAACCACAGAGACAAGTCCTGCTATATCCATTAATACTCCGAATGAAAATAAAGTTGGAAGTGTAGGCAAACCAATTCCTGATGTTCAGGTAAAAATACTGCATATTGATACAGATGAGGAATTGCCGGCTAATTCCGTTGGGAAGATCCTGGTAAAAGGTGATATGGTAATGAATGGTTATCTTGGTGATCTGGAAGAAACTTCATTGCGAATTCATAAGGGCTGGTATGATACTGGAGATATGGGACTGGTAGATGAGGATGGCTATATCTGGCATAAGGGACGTTTGAAGAGATTTGTGAAAGTTGGTGGAGAGATGATCTCATTAGTTAAAGTTGAAGAGGTATTAAATAAATATCTACCGGATGAAGTTATTTGTTGTGTAGTAGATGTGCCGAATCCTACGAAAGGAGCTGATGTAGTTGCCGCTATCACAACAGGAGAGATAGATACAAAAAGCATTTTGAAGAAAATGGCTCATGATTTACCTGCAATCGCACTTCCTAGAGAATTTCATATATTTGAAGATATCCCCATGATGGGAAGTGGAAAAGTGAATTTCCGTGAAGTTGAAAGACTTTGTAGAGAGATCCACAAAGAGAAGAATAGAAAGAAAAAATATAAGCTAAATATATAAAAGTTCTATATCAGCGAAATACGCTGAAAAACGCTAAAAAGAAGAATAGTAGTTCTGGTTACCAAACACCAGTTTGGTAACCAACGCACATTTCCAAGCTGGGACTTGGAAACGAGATTTCGTGATTTCCATGTATTTTGCAGGAGAAAAAAGGATTGATATGAAATATATAATTATTTTGGGTGATGGAATGGCTGATCATCCAATTCAAAAATTAGGAAATAAAACTCCACTACAAATTGCAAATATTCCAAATATGGATAAGTTAGCCAAAATGGGAAGAACAGGTATGTTTCAATCTGTTCCGCATGATATGCCTCCCGGAAGTGAAGTTGCAAATCTGGCTGTTCTAGGTTATGATGTTCATAAAGTATATGAGGGTAGAGGAGTGCTGGAAGGTGCAAGTATGGGCGTTGAATTAATCGAGGGTGATCTTGCCATGCGCTGTAATCTCCTCTGCATCGAAGATGGAAAGATAAAGAACCATTCTGCTGGACACATTTCAACTGAAGAATCACATATCTTGATAGATTTTTTAAATGAAAAGCTTAGTAACGATTTTGTGAAATTCTACCCAGGTGTCAGTTTCCGTCATTTACTTGTTGTGAAGAATGGGAATAACGACTTGCAATTTACGCCTCCTCACGATGTTCCCGGAACATCTTTCAAAGATGTAATGATAAAACCAACCAGCAAAAGTGGAGAAGAAACTTGCAATTTATTGAATAATCTCATATTAAAATCACAGGAATTATTGAAAGATCATCC
>DAOUVH010000193.1 GCA_030667725.1 Candidatus Cloacimonadota bacterium
GATATCTTCAAATTCATTTAATGAATTAAAATGTAATAGTTTGCGGTAAATTTCCAACCTCTCTTTTTCATTGGAAATATAAGTTTCAGGGAAATAATGATCAATATCCAGTTTAAGATGAAGTAACTTCTCTTTTTCAAGTTCTCCAACAAATTCTTCATCCTGCAATTCTTTAATTGCGCTTTCAAGAAGACGGTTATAATAATTAAAACCAATGGAATTAATAATACCGCTTTGTTTGGTTCCCAGTAGTGAACCTGCTCCACGTATCTCCATATCACGCATTGCAATCTGATACCCGCTTCCCAAAGATTCATATTCGATAAGTGATTCCAATCTTTTTCGGGCTTCATCGTTCAATTTAGGTGGAATAATGAGATAAGCATAAGCTCGGCGATTACTTCTTCCCACCCTGCCGCGCATTTGATATAATTGGGCAAGTCCGAACATATCGGTACGATTTATGATCATTGTATTCGCATTTGGAATATCGATACCAGATTCTATTATTGTGGTCGCAATCAGTACATCAAATTTATGATGTGCAAAATCGAGTGTTATTTTCTCCAGTTGCTTCTCTGGTAATTGCCCGTGTCCGATCTCAAAACTCACGTGGGGGAGAAGTTCCTGCAGTTCGGCAGCTATGCTTTCTATTGTCTGCACTCTATTATGGACAAAGAAAACCTGTCCACCCCTGTCAACTTCACGATTTATAGCATCTTTGATAATATTAACATCATAAGGAACAACAACAGTTCTTATCGGTAATCTTGCTTTAGGGGAAGTACGAATAAGTGACAATTCCTTGAGTTTAGAAAGTGCCATATACATCGTACGTGGAATTGGAGTAGCACTCATATAAAGCGTATCTACATTAGTTTTGATTTGACGCAGTTTATCTTTATGCCGTACACCGAATCGATGTTCTTCATCAATTATTAGTAGTCCAAGTTTCTTATATTTTATGTCTTTGGAAAGCAAGTGGTGAGTTCCAATTGCAATATCGATCTCACCTGTTGCCAGTTTAGCCAAATCTTTGTTGATATTTGCTTTAGAACGGAATCGACTGAACATACCAATTCTCAAGGGATATTGAGCTAACCTTTCCCTGAAAACAAGATAATGCTGTTCTGCCAGCAGAGTTGTTGGAACCAAGATTGCAACTTGATATCCGCTGTTTACGGCTTTGAATGCCGCACGAATTGCTACTTCGGTTTTTCCAAATCCCACATCTCCGCACAACAAGCGTTCCATGGGAGTATTATCTTCCATATCTGCTTTGATCTCTTCGGTAGCTGTTTTCTGGTCTGGAGTATCTTCGTAGATGAAGGATTCCTCCAGCTCAGTTTGCCAGGCAGAATCGGGTTCGAAGGCAATACCTTTTTTCACTTTTCGTTCAGCATATAATCTTATCAGATCCTCAGCAACAAGTTCGATCTGTTTTTGTGCCCGGGATTTCATATTTTCCCATTTTTTACTGCCAAGTTTATGTATTGTGGGAGCAATTCCCTCTTCAGAAACAAATTTGGAAACTAATGAAAGTTGGAAGGTGGGAACATAAACTACATCATTGTCAGCGTAACGCAAAGTGAGAGTTTCGATAGTATTTCCTTCAATGCTTAACCGTTTTAATCCAGCATAAATACCTATTCCATGATCAATGTGGACTATGTAATCCCCTGGTTTAAGTGCGTCATAATCTACCAATGCTTCTTCTTTGGAAAACCTGTTCTGATGCCTTTTGCGTTTATATCTGCTGAATATTTCATGGTCTGTATAAACTGCTATCTTCGCATCGGTAAGATGAAAACCGGTTTGCAAAACACCAATCGTGAAATCTATCTGATCATCGTACTGCGGCAGAAGATCACGCATTCGTTTGCTCTGACTGCTATTATCAGATTGAATGATAATTCTATAACCTGCTTTCAGCTTCTCTTTGAGTTCACTCTCAAATATTTCCAGGTTTCCCTGTAGATTTGTTTGGGAAGCTATTGGAGCTTTGAATTTGGCAGTGATCTCTTTAAATTCCTGATATGAAGCAGAAAGAAAATAATTTGGATATCTCTTCAATATTTTATTAACAAAGCGTTTATCAGCGAAAAGAGATTCAGGCTTGGGAATGATACGATTTTTATATTTGGTTCGAATCTTCTGATAAAGGTCGGTAGTTTCTTCGAAAATTTCTTGTATGTAAGATGGAACATATTGAAATTCATCCCAGAAAATAAGGCAATTCTCAGGTGTGAAATATTCTATAAAAGTTTCAATTTTGGGGATAAGCATAGAAACATTGAGTTCAATTCCATCGTAAAAGCCATTATCATGGATTTTCTGCCACATCTTTTCATCTGTATCAATATCGTGTAACGAAAATTCACGTGATGGGATTAAGGTTACTTTAGTTAGTTCTTCACCTGTAGAGCGTTGAGAATTTACAGAAAATACTCGGATAGATTCTATCACATCACCAAAAAACTCAATTCTTACCGGGCGATGTGAATTGGGACTAAATACATCAATTATACCACCACGACGGGCTATCTCTCCAATTTTGGAAACCTGAAACTGGTTCTCGTATCCCATTCCAACCAGATTAGAAATAAGAACATCAGGATCATATTCTTCATTTACAGAAAATCTGATAATGTTCTCTTTAAAAATTGCTGCTGAAGTGATTTTACGCAAGAGAGAGCGAATAGAAATACTATAAATTCCCGATTCAGAAGATACAGCAGATGTGAGAGTTTCAATTCTCTGACCACGCAGCATATAATGCGGTGAACGCTGTTCATAAGGCAAAACTTCATAATCCGGCAGGAAATGTGTTCGGTCTCTTCCAATTAGAAGATCAATATCTTCCAGATAATCTTCTGCTACTTTGTCATCTGCAGTAACGAAAATTATGTTCTTGCCGGTCTGCTCGAATACACGAGCTAATAGCAGTGATTTTGCTGAACGGTTGAGATTATAGAATAAGCCCGTTGTTTTGTTCTCAGCAATTTCCGTATCGAATTTTTTTATAAATTCCGATCTGTCTATCAGAGACCTGATTTTTGTATAAAATGTACTCATAAATTGCAATTTGAAAATGAGTTGGATAACGTCAAGGATAATGATAACGAAAGCACTACTCATCCTGCTGCTTGCACTGCCATAGTTTTTTACGAAGGCGTGTCCTTCTCTCAAGAGAGAAGGAACATAAGAAGCTTATGGAAGAATTGATTTCAGATTTGAGATTTAAGAATAAATAAAGTTGTCTTTCTGCCTGCCAAGCTGAAGCCAGTATCAACTTGATCGGAGTCGAAGAATAAAAAATATTATTTTGCTTTGTATAATCAATATACAAAAGGTTTTTTTTAATATTTTATCTGCTCGATCTCTCAATAAAAATATTTCATACCTTGATTTTTTTAAAATTATACATACTAATAATGTTGTTATTTGTTAGCAGAACTATTATTGTAGAGATATTATTTTGAATTCGTTAGTGAGTAAATCTACTATTAATACTTGGTGTTGTAGTATCCCACATCGGTATATAATTATTTTAAAAAATAGACAAACACCAATTGAGGCAATGTAGGAA
>DAOUVH010000207.1 GCA_030667725.1 Candidatus Cloacimonadota bacterium
CCAATAAGGTCTTTAGCTCTACCGGGATCTTTTAATCCAGGCAATTGTATGATGATTCTGTTTGTATTTGCAACTCTTTGAATTAAAGGTTCTGCAACACCGAACTGGTCAATTCTATTTCGAATGATCTCGTAAGCAGTTTTGATCGCATCTTCTCTTTCCTTTTCAGAAAGTTCAGAATTAGTAAAATCAACTTCCAACTGGATTTGAGAACCACCCTGAAGATCTAAGCCAAGTTTTAATCGTTTAGTCGTCCAGAACGAAGGTAGGTTTGGAACGACCATCGGCAGAAAGTAATATGCTGTAACCAGCAGAACTCCAAGGATGATCAAACCGCGAATTTTTCTGTTCCTCATTATTATGTCTCCTTAATTAATCTATTATCTATCAAATAATTTCAGACGAATCAAAAACTTATTTTCTTGTACACCCGTCAAGAGTTTTGTGGTTGATTCTTAAAACCAATATCTTTCTCTTCATGTTGTCCTGGTAGATTGATCTCACCATGTTTTTCTTCAAAGTTCTCAATGTTTTGTTGAAGTGTTTTTAAAAATTGTTTTGCATGTTGCGGGGTTGTCATAATTCTACTGTAGATCTTTGCACTTGGTAACCCCGGAACGATTCTTCCGAAATCCAGAATGAACTCGGAAGGTGAATTTGTTATCATACAAAAATTTGAATATATCCCTTCGCCTACTTGTTCATCAAGTTTGATATTTAGTTTTTGCTTTTTTGGTTGATTCATTATACTATCTCCCTATATTATTATTTATTTTTCAATCTATCTTTAAGTGCCTTCTCTACACATTCAGAAATAAAATCACTGGCATCACCACCAAGTGCTACAACTTCCCGGATCATTGTTGAACTTAAGTATAAATATTTATTGTCCGGAACGAAAAAAACTGTTTCCAGTTCTTCACTTAAATTTTTATTCATAAGCGCAAGAGAGAGTTCATATTCAAAATCTGATACTGCTCGTAATCCACGGATCATAATCGTAGCATTAACTTCTTTTGCAAAATCAACAACCAATCCGGAAAATTTTATGACTTCAACTTTCTTATTATATGCTACAGATTTTTCACATAGATCACAACGTTCTTCCCAAGAAAATATTGTGTCTTTCCCTGTATGCTCAGCAACAGCCAGAATAATCTTATCAAAAACTTTTGAAGCTTTGGCTAAAACATCAATATGCCCATTTGTAATAGGATCGAATGTTCCAGCGTAAATTGCTATTTTCATAGTGCCCTCCAGATCAGTTTTCTAATTCATTGATCTCTTTTGGAATATTTTTGGAAAGATTCTTAAATCCGGTCTTCGTAACCAGAATATCATCTTCAATACGTACACCAATTTTCTCTTCCGGAATATAAATACCCGGTTCTATCGTGATCACATTCCCCATTTTTAAAACAGAATCACGAGCTCCGATATCGTGAGTGTCCATCCCAAGATAATGACCAACACTATGCATATAGTATTTGCGGTAGTCTTTTTTATCTTTGATCAGTTTTAATTTAATTAGAGATTTCTGTATCAATTCAACTGTTTTTTCGTTCAGTTCTTTCATCCCGATTCCGGGTTTAACCATTGTTATGATCTTTTTATTAATTTTTAGAACTTCGGAATAAACTTCTTTCTGACGCTTGGTGAATTTTCCGGATACAGGGAAAGTTCTGGAAATATCAGCACTATATCCATTACAGGCAGCACCAACATCCAGAAGCACCATCTCATCTTTTCCTATCTTGGAATCATTATGCTCATAATGAAGAGTTGCGGCATTACCACCCGCTGCAATAATAGATTTAAAACCAATATGTTTTAACCCTCTACGATTTATCTCATATTTAAGAATTGCATCAAGTTCATATTCCATCATTCCTATTTTGGATTCTTTGATTATATTCTTGATCCCATCACCTGTCACATCAATAGCTTTTTGCATTTGTTCAATTTCCCATCTTGTTTTCACGCTTCTAAGCGGGATCATAATCTTGGTCATATCCGTTGCTGAAATATGTGGGAAATGTTGTTTTGCTTTGTCTAAGAAATTTTGTTGTTTATTAAGCGGTTTATTAATATTATTATAACCTAGATTTGAATGTATTTTAATTGATGGTGCCATGTAAAATCCGATCTTTCGATCAAATTCATCGAGGAAGGAAACCCTTTCAATTCCGGAAGTTTTTGTTGCTTCTTCCTTCGTCATTTTCTTACCTTCCCAAACTTCCATTTCAGGAATTCCGCGTTCGATGAATAATTCCATAACAGGTTTTTTCTGCAAGCTTATTACAAATATTGCATCTGGAATATCTAATCCGGTAAGATATTTAAAATTATTGTCCTGTAGGAAATTTCGAGGGTATTTTGGTACAGAAGCGGCAAATACAACTACCAGTTCTTTCTCTTTTATTTGTTTTATCAGTTTCTTTCTTCGATCAATTAAAAGTTTTGAATCCATCAATTATCTCCTATAATCAATTTTCCATAAGTGCCGTCAAAACCTGGCGGTTGGAATTTGAAATCACCTTTCTTAACGGCTAAAATCTGGTTGATAGTTTTTTGGTCGATTCTTTTGTCAAGCATAACTTGAATGCTATCTGATTGCCATAAAGTAATTTCCGAAGGGAAAATGTTCATAACGATATCGAAAATTTCTTTTACTTTTTTTGAAGTAATACTCTTCAGGTTTTGAGATGCAGCAATAACTTCGATAAGTGGTATGAGATGAAGATAGTTACGAGAAATTGGAATGATAGAATTATCCTGCAATTGAATGCTTCGCTCTCTTACTCCCAGATTCATCTTCTTATTACAGACCGGACAGATCAATTCTTGAGGTAATTCATCTGCAAAGATCATTTCATGGGAATGCCCTTTTCTATCAGCTCTATGTCCTGTTAGATAATACCTTCCCTCTGCCGGATTGAATTCTGCCGTCATAATTACCTTGTTCAGCCTAATAGCGTGAATAATACTTTTATAATCAACTTGTTTCACATCAAGAATAGTAAATTCTCTTCCGATCCTGTTCAAGGCAGCACTGTGACAATCACTATTAGAAATAAATGTAAGATTTGATAGATCTGGAATTTTTTCTAACATCTCTGGATCAGCACTTAAACCGGTTTCGATTGCTCTAATTTTAGGAAGAAATTTCCCATAAAATTCAACCAATTCATCAAGATCGTTCTTACTCCCAAAGATACCGTCAGGTGTCATTATATGAGCTGGAATAATTTCCATTAGAGGATGGAGATTTGAAATTTCAAAGAGCTGATCTTCTAATTCTTTTTGTGTATCGCTGGTTATGAAAGGTCTGCCGATTGTATTTTTCATTCCCCATCTATTCATTAATAACTGCATCTTACGTATCGATTC
>DAOUVH010000087.1 GCA_030667725.1 Candidatus Cloacimonadota bacterium
GCAGCATAACTGCCAACACCTCCCAAACCCATTACTGCAACTCTGGTTTTTTGAAATATCTTTATCGCTTCTTTGCCGAATAATAGTTCAGTTCTGGTAAATTGTTTCATTTATTTTTTCCATATTTATTTTGATAACTAGTCCTTCTCATAAAATATTCCCGAACATTTCGCAAAAATTCTTAAATTGTCTTTCTTTTAGTGTTTCCAGACTAGTATTTGTTTTTTGCGAAACCTGTTTTACAGCCCAAACAAGATTCTTCAGATGATTGAAATCTTCATTTAATTCACGTGATCTCATATAGGGAGCATCAGTCTCAAAGAAATAGAATCCATGTTTTATTATTGCTTTTAATACTTCATTTTTGGGTGGTTTTGCGTTTAAGGAGAACCCAAGATCATATTTTTTAAATATTTCAAAGATTTCTTTCGAAGCATTAAATGCGTGTAGAAATCCCCGTACTTTCGGGAAACTATTTTTCAATATCTTATCCAGTTCGTAATATTGTTTTACAGTGTGAAAAACTACAGGCAGGTCATAATTTTTAGCCAGATCAAGTTGCATCAACAATATTTTCTTCTGCCAATTGAAATTGTCATTTCGGCTATCGAGTCCAATCTCACCTATCGCAATAATATCTTTTGCATCACAGTGCTTTATCAATAACTCGAAATCATCTTCCGAACTTTTATCGTAATATGGATGAATTCCAGCGCTCCATTTTATCTCAATCTCATTCCCTGGTTCATCTACTTTCTGAAATTTAGGAAGATTGATCAATTCATATTCATCTTTACATAATGATGAAGAGACAAGACAAGTAATTCCCGCTTCTCGTGCAGTAGATATTTCTTCATCAAGATTTGTTAAAATTCTCTCATCACTTAAGTGGCAATGTACATCAATGAAACCTTTCATTATTTTTTCCTATGTCTTTGCGAGTTTTCTCTCATCGGCATCGAACGAAGCAATCTCTACTGTTGAAAGTAGAGAAAGAAATGATTGCCACGTCACTTTGTTCCTTTCATCCTTCGTAGTACTACGGAGAATGGACGCAATGACAGCAAGAGTCTTTGAAAGTATCTCTGTAAATATAATAATGTCCTATATTTTAAACCTTGCGGAGGTTTTAAACCTGCGCAAGGTAGTTAAATTCTATTAAAAACTAAATTCCACACCCATACTCATTGAAGTGATAGTTTCGTCCGTACCTTTGATCTTTCCATCATTATTAAGATCAACATAACGTTCTTGATAGCTTCCTACCAACTGGGTGTTCCCACCTAATGAGTAACCAAGCGAACCATTGATAATAGCATTAGCTGTTTTAAATTCGGTTAATTTATCAAATCCGGTTTGAGTGTATCCGATCTCAGCTTTGGAGAGTTTAGGGATAAGATTTGTATCAAGATTTGCTTTTCCCCACAAAGAACGTGAGTTGTCATCATTATCATCATACATATCTTCATAAGCAACAGTAACAAAAAGGAAATTTAGAATATTAGTAGTAAGAGCTCCATACCAGCCATGAGATTTGGTCATATCCTCCAAAAGACTTTCTTTGGTTAGAACACTATCAATATCTGTATAAACAAATGCTCTCTGTTCATCATAAAGCTGGTCAAAGAAGGCTGGCATAAAATCATCCTGATAAATCCTATATTCCAGATTCATATGGAATATAAGGAATTTTGAATAGAAACCAGGAAAGATGAAACCCATACCATGTCCGTCTATTTGTGCAGCTTCACCATAATGACTTAAAGTGAATAAAGGATTCTGAACAAAGGGAAGTTCATAATCTACGCCAAATACAGTTATATTATCTATTGGTAAATCATTGAATGATTGATTTCTTTGGCTGTCAATATACCCGCCATCTTCATAGAACCAATTATCAAATCCTGTCGAATCTCCATTGATGGAAACATAAGCTTGCAACCATTCATCAATTTCATAGTCAACATCATTATGCCAATCTTCATCGAATGGGAAATCATCAAAATGATCAGGAAAATTATCATCGTCTGAATCAAGTAATCCTTTTACTTGATTACGATCATGCGCAATTGTTCCACCAAAAACCAGATTATTAAAAAGTGGAATACTCGTGTTACCCAAAGGTTTTATAGTTAGCCTTCCACCCAGAACTTCATTTTTCACTGCATTTGCAGTAAATACTTCTGCAGTCATTCCGGCTGCAGGAAGATTTCCACCAAGTTGAATACCGATTTGCTTATATTCAGGATACCGTAACATATTGGAATAATCTTTCATTACCAAACCATGTCCTAATGTGTACGATTTAAAACCACCGAGTCTTCCATAAAATGAATCTCCACGCTCTCCATAACGAAGATAGTATATTTTATTCACATAATCTTCAAAGCTGTCCCAGTCTTCCTTTCGCACATTACCGTTACTATCAATCATCAGATCTACATCTAATCCAAGTCCAAATTTACCGAAAACAAGTTCCGGCATTAATCTTATTTGAGTATAAGTTTCTTCTCCCAGCATTACAGCACCAACTCCTCCACCCATATTGAAAGGTCCTGCAGAAGATGAATCTTCAGCTTCTTCTTCCTCTTCTTGTTCGATCACTTCTGGTGTTTCAGTTGGTGTTTCCTCAATCTCTGTTCTGGGAACTACTTCTTCTTGAATAGTTTTGTAATCTTCATTAATAAATTCTCTTTGGGATTCTTCAATTGTTTCGGGGTCGAATGGTACAACAATAATCGGCTGATCTCCTGAGAAAGTACCTTTTTGACCGGCACCAATTGATCCGACTTCACCGGTGATCGTATTTTGGAATTGGACTTCACCTTCGAATGTAAAGAGCTCTGTTGTGCCATCTTCCGCAACATTCAGCATGAAATTAGTACCTTTTACCGAAGCTACCGTCGTGGGAGTTTCTATTTCAAATTTCCCTGTGCCTTTTTCTACTTTTGCCCAGAGTTCTCCCATTTTAAGCAGACTTTTCTTATTATACTTTTCACCTTCCTTTTCTGTCCGAATATTAAGAATTGTATTTGGGAAAAGCTTAACGATAGAACTTTCATCTTCAAATTGAATAGCAGCATAAGATTCTGCTTTTGTCTCAATCTCATCTCTGTTAAAAAGCTCATCTCCAAGTTTTAAAGCAGAACTTTCCAGGTTTCGGGTAAGCTCTACATTTCCTTTTACTTTGAGTGGATATGCAACTGACTCAATGGCATATACTCCAGCTAAGTTGATAATTATAAATGATACTAAAAATATAATTTTCTTTTTCATTGTATCCTCCTGATAAATTTTATCTAAAAACTCTATTTTGTGTACATGGTGTCAAGAATAATGTGTTAACACACTACATAGAGTGAATCAGTAGACTTCTTTTTATAGACAGAATCAATTCATATTTTTTCTTGTTATTTGTAATTATTTGAGGTGAGAATGCAATATAAATATCTGGCAGAATGGCTAAAAGATAACAAGGAACAAAATCTTGTTTTTAAATCGATAAGTAAATTTGAAGATCAATATTTCATTGAATTTAATAAACGGAAAGAGGGACTTCATATTAACCTTTCATCACAAGATTGTTTCTGCTTCTTTACGCAAAACATAACAATCCCTTTTGAACAGAGAAATGAGCTTGATATTATGAATACTCATCTTAAAGAAGCACATTTTACTGAATTAAGTATTTCTGAAACTGACAGAATAATTTATTTAAATTTTTCTAAAATTGATATTTATAATAATAAGCAAAATTATAAATTGATAGTGGAATTAATTCCACGTTATCAAAATATTATACTTCTCAAATTGGAAGAGGAAAATGGTCAGATCATTGATTGTACAAAAAAAGTTAGTTTTGCTGAAAGCAGGCAAAGGCAGATTCTGCCCGGTTTGGAATATACTCCACCTCAAACAGAATTCAAGATTGAAAGAGATGAAGTTCAATTCCCTATCAGTATTGATTCAGTAAAGAAATTCAGAGAATCTTCAGAAGCATCACCTAATTTTAATTCAATAAATCAGTTATTTGAAGAATTATATTTCAACTGGATATTCAAAGCAAGAAATGTAAGAATAAAAAGTGAGAAGATCAAGCAGATCAATAAAGAAATAAAGAAGAAAACAAATAAGATAGAGAAGCAGAAAAAAGAACTTATTACAGCTAATAAAGAGGAAAGCTGGAAACAGCAGGCTGAACTACTGAAAGCAAATTTTGCATTAATAAAAAAAGGGATGAAATCCATTATTCTTCAAAATTATTACGAGGATGATTTCCCAGAGATCGAGATTATTTTGAATCCTGAAAAAGATGCAAAGCAAAATATTAAAAATTACTTTAAAAAATATCGTAAAGCAAGAGATGGGAAAGTAGAAATTCAAAAACAGATCAAGATTGCGAAAAATGAGATCGAGATATTGGAGAGAGATATCTTTGAACTCGAAGAGACGGAAATTTTCTTTGGTAAACAGGAAAATAGTAAGAAAAAGAAACCTCAAAAAACAAGTTACAAAAAGTTAGCTATTGATGAAGATTGGGAAATATATATCGGCAGGACAAGTAAGGAAAATGATACACTCACAACCCGCTTTGCAAAACCGCATGACTGGTGGTTCCATACCCGGATATTTCGAGGGACTCATGTAATATTACGAAATTTCAACAAGAAGGAGCTTCCTAATAAACTTAGACTTTTGTGTTCTCAACTTGCGGCTTATTACAGCAAAGCAAAAAAATCTACAAATGTTCCGGTTGACCATACCCAGATTCGTTATGTGCGAAAACCACGGGGAAGTGCTCCTGGTTATGTAGTTTATACTAATCAAAAGACGCTATTTGTAGATCCGTTGAGCATTCGTGCAGTTGCGGAGAAATTAGAGAAAAATTTAACACAGAGACACAAAGACACTGAGAACACTGAGAACACTGAGAATTAAAAACGGTAGATTCATCTTGGCGTAGTATTGCCTTAGCGGAGACAGGTGATTTTCAATGTTTAATTAAAGATAAGGATAAAATAGGAAGGAATAAATATGAATAGAGGGATTGTACTTTTAAGCGGTGGAATGGATAGTTTGGTTACTGCTTCTATAGCTAAGAAAGAATGTGATGAAATTTACTTTCTGCATTTGAATTACGGGCAGATGACCGAAGATAGAGAAATGCGAGCCTTCCGTAAGATGTGCAATTTTTTCAATCCCAAAGATATTCTTGTAGCTGATATTAGCTATCTGAAAGAAATAGGTGGCTCAAGCCTGACAGATAGCAATATGCAGATAAAAGATCATGATAGTGAAGAAGGTGTTCCTACCTCGTATGTTCCTTTTAGGAATGCACATCTGGTTACGATTGGCACAAGTTGGGCAGAAGTTATTGAGGCTAATAGAATTTATATTGGTGCAGTTGAAGAAGATAGTTCCGGTTATCCTGATTGCCGGGAGAGTTTTTATAAAGCTTTTGAAAAAGCCATTGATCTTGGTACAAAAGATGAAACTAAAATTGAACTGATAACACCCATTATTCATAAAAGAAAAACTGAGATAGTAAAACTTGGAGCTGAATTGAAAGCACCATTGGAAATGAGCTGGAGCTGTTATAAGAATAACGATATTGCCTGTGGAAAATGTGACAGTTGTGTGTTACGCATAAACGCTTTTAAAGAAGCAGGAATGAAAGA
>DAOUVH010000215.1 GCA_030667725.1 Candidatus Cloacimonadota bacterium
AAGGTCATAGGGATTGATACAAGTCATGATATCGCTGTTATCAAAATTGAAGGAGAGGATCTTCCATTTGCAAAATTCGGCGATTCAGATGATCTTATTATTGGTGAATGGGCAATAGCACTTGGAAATCCGTATGGTTTTTTGATCAAAGATAGTAAGCCCAGCGTGTCGGTTGGAGTGATCTCCGCATTAAATAGAGATTTTGCTGAGAATAAAGATGGTAAGATATATCGTCATATGGTACAAACCGATGCCGCAATTAACCAGGGAAATAGCGGAGGTCCATTAGTAAATATTTATGGAGAGATTATCGGTATTAATACTTTCATATTCTCTGAATCGGGTGGAAATATCGGTATAGGTTTTGCAATTCCAATAAACGCTGTAAAAAAATCTGCTCGTGAATTAATTGAATTTGGAAAAATACGCCAGATCTGGTTTGGGTTTAAGGTTCAGGAACTTAATCCACTCATTGCCTCCCACCTAAAACTAAAAAGTCTTGACGGGGTTCTCGTAAATTATATTCAAAGTAAAAGTCCCGCAGCTATAGCAGGTCTAAAAGAAGGAGACATTGTGAAAGATATCAACGGGAATACTATTAAAGATACCCGTGATGCAGAACTTGCGGTATCAGATATAGCAGTCGGGGATAAAATTGAGATCGGAATTTTACGTGAGGGTAAAGCACAAAAACTTCATTTAAAAGCAGTAGAATATAAATAATTAAAAAATAAAGTGCAAATTGAAAATGCACAATACAGGAGAAGTGATGAGAAGGTTTTTTAGCAGTTTGGTAATCGTTTTGTTGGTTATTTTTATTAGTAGTTGCAATGTTTCTAAAGATAAGAAAGATAGAGGTAAATTTGGTGGGAAGGCTAAGCATCATTTAGTTGAACTTGGAACAATAGTTATCAAACTTGAGGAAACAGGAGAGATCCAACCAATCAGAGAAATAGAACAAAAATCGCAGGTCAGTGGAGAGCTGGTTAAATTCTACGTAGAAGAAGGAGATTATGTTAATAAAGGGGATATTATTGCAGAAATTATACCAGATTATAATCAGGCAGAAGCCATCTTAAGAGTAAATAGTAATTTGAAACTTGCTGAGATAGAATTGGAAAATGCTAAAGAAAAGTATAATAAAAGAAAAGCTCTTTTTGCAGAGAATTATATCTCAGAGACTGAATTGGATATTTACAAAGATGCATATTCCACTGCTCAAATAAATTATAATTCTGCATTTCAGCAATATGAACTTGTAAAAGAAATTGAATCAGATGATAATTTATCGAAATTATTTTCGACAGCTTCCGGTACAATTATTCAACAACCTGTAGAAGAGGGTGAAATGGTTGTTTCCAGCTCAGGATCTTATTCTGCGGGCACGGTAATTCTTAAACTTGCTGATCTTAGCAGGATGATCGTGAATACCAAGATCAATGAAGTTGATATTTCTAAGATCGAGGTTGGAATGAAGGTTAACATTCAAGTCGATGCCTATCCTTATGAGAATTTTAATGGTGAAATTACAAAAATTGCTGCAATGGCTATAGACTATAATAATGTAAAAGTTTTTCCGGTTGAAATTGAACTGGAAGAAGTTGATGAAAGATTAAAACCCGGAATGACGGCCAATATTACAATAATCGGTGAAGAAAGAAAAGATATTGTTGTAATTCCAATTCGCTGTATATTTTCTGATGATGAGGGAAATGACATAGTTTATCAAGTTATAAATGATTCAATTGGAACTGGCAATGTTGTAAAAACCGGGATTAATAATTTCCAGCAAGTTGAAATAATTGAAGGAATAGCCGTTGGTGACACGATCTCAACAAAAGAACCTGAGTCAGAAAAAGACGATGAAATGAGTATCAAGTTCGATTAATCATTTCACAATTCACTTTTTCATATTTTTTTGCACATGTTGATCTGTGAAGATCTCGGGAGGATGATCATGCTGCGTAAAACTGTTTTAGTATTTTGCACATTATTTATTTTCTGTTATGTCAATGCCCAAGACCTGATAGAAAGTGTAGATCTTGTTAAAACAGATGATAATGTGATAAATATTTATCAGAATGAAAATACAGGTGAGATATTCAGGCACTATTCAAATAGAATAGATTCATCTGTATTAGATTTGGGGATAGCGAATGATCTACTTGCTGAAAATGTTCAGGAAGGTATAATATGGGAAAAAGGCAAAAAAATTCCATTTTCTAAGGGTGAACATTTCCTGGCTACTAACAATGATTTCATTTTAACTGTAAAAAATATCTGGGATAATGAAAAAGAAATATTTGTTAATGAAGTAAGAAGATATATGATAATTCAAAGATCTCTTCTTGAATCTGAAGAAAAACTTCATATTTCAAAAAATAACAATATATTAATGCTTAATAATGGAAATTTCATTATTTCAGATTATTCTGAGAATTATGGAACTGAGTTTAAGTTGTATTCTAACAAAATGGAATTGTTGGAATCATACAAACCTTTCATGTTGGGATTTAGTAATATTCAATTCGCAGAAAATAACAATATTCTCATCGCTGTGATCTATCCAACAAAAGCACATCGAAGCGAGAAGATAAAAATGTTATATATAAATACAAAGAATGGGCATTTATTGCGTGAAAAGGAGATCTATAATAATTTCTCTACATCAAAGATCTTTGCAATAGATGATCTTTTCATTTTACACGGTGCTGGTTGGTTTAATGCATTCACAGCAGATGGTAAATTGAAATGGGATAGAACTTTTAATAATCCTGTATCTGTATTCGAAGGTGATAAAGGGAATTATATCTACGTTGTAACTGCAGATAAAATTTACTGTCTTAAAAAGAAGAACGGAAGCATAAAATGGTCAGAAAAGATTTCCAAATATTATGAACTGAATTTAGGTAAAATGTTGGAAAGAGTTGTAGATATTGATGTGGTTCCACTTGGGATCTACAGCTTATATAATGGTGCTGAGATCGGTGTAATTATCGGGCAGACAAAGGGTACACTTGGTAAAAGCAATTTGAATCATCAAATTATTCTATTCAGGTTAGATAAAAATGGTGAATTGCTGGGTCAAATAGACCTTGCCGCAAAGAGTGAAATCGTTAATTTGATATCAATCAACGGAACCTTTAAAATAATTACAGATAACTATGTAAAAACTTATTCAAAGTAATTTCGTAATATTATTTTAAATAAAATTTATAATAATTTCTTTAACATACCAGTATTTATATCAACAATATTCATTTCGATCTCAGCTTCAGTCAGCAATTCCTGAGCAAGTTTATCCTC
>DAOUVH010000024.1 GCA_030667725.1 Candidatus Cloacimonadota bacterium
ATTTTTCAGATCGAGTTGAGGTGAATGATAATCAAATGAAGTTCCTATTTCATTAATTTTAATATTCGAAATTGAAAAATCTTTTCCATACTCTAGAACCGGTGCATGTAATTCTTTGGCTCTTTTTTTGATCACGCAAACTGCATCAGCTGTCATTTTTCCTAGAATAACAGGTGTATTTATTTTTATGATCCCAGCTTTCTCAAAGGCAATTTTTTCTATTGAATCCCCCAGGCTTTTAGTATGATCATAAGAGATGGTTGTAATTACTGAAACAGTAGATGCAAATGGATTTGTGCCATCCAATCTACCTCCTAATCCAACCTCAAATATAGCATTATCAACGTTGTTAGAATAGAAAATGTCAAATGCCATTGCAGTTGTTATCTCAAAAAATGAAGCTTCATTTTCTTCTAGTATAGGTTCCCATTTTTTATAGGTTGAAATAAGTTCATTCAATTCAATGTTTTTCCCATTTAATCGGATCCGTTCACGGTAATCAACCAGATGTGGAGAAGTATTTAATCCGGTTTTCATGCCGTATTGTATTGATAAAGCTTCACACATTGCGGCTGTAGAACCTTTGCCATTTGTTCCAGCAATATGGATTCCTTGTATTTTTTTATTCGGAGAATCCATCGATCTGAGAATCCTTTGCATTCTCTCCAGTCCAAGCTTAACATTACCGGAGTGTCGCTGATAGATATAGTCTAAGAATTCTTGATATTCCATAAATTTTCCATAAAAAAACCTTCAAGGTGTCTTGAAGGTTTTTGTTATTCAATTTAATATTTTATTCGATTAGGCTTTCAGGAAGTACATGATCTACGAATTTTTCTTCATGAGGACAAGTAACAACTATCTCTCCGGTTTCAAAATCGCCATGCATGAAATACTTATCACCAACACCATTTTCAGGGCACTCATATGTTGTTTTAAGGTAGTTCATTCTCATCAGGTCACGTGCTGTACCTACAAAATTTTCTTCCCGTTCATTCATGTATGATTTTATGGCTTTATGAATAGTAGTCATATTCTTGATACATTGTTCGGCTTTCTGCTTTTTATTCACATTATAGGTCTGCGGTAAGATCAATATAAAAAACAGTACTACTAATGCAACTAAACTAATTATTTTATAAATATTAAGCTTTTTCATTTTTACTCCTCTAAAATTTTTTTCGATAACACCGTTTTTGCGAGATTTTCGTCAAGCTTTTTGTTTGAGGTAAAATGCAGGTTGATTATCCTTGACCATTTAATTACATTCTTTTAAAAGTACATAAAAAATATTGGAGGATGTTATGGTAAAGAAAGTGCTTGTAGCAACAGCAAAACCATTCGCTTCTCTAGCAGTTAGGAAGATTAAAAGTATCTGTGAGGCAAAGGGTTATGAATTGATTTTGAACGAAAATTATACGGAACAAAGTGATCTTGTAAATGCGGCTAAAAATGTAGATGCATTGATAGTAAGAAGTGATAAGGTTACTAGTGAGGTTATTGAAAATGCAGATGATCTTAAGGTTGTCGTTCGTGCAGGTGCCGGATATGATAACCTTGATTGTGAAGCAGCTTCCAAGAAGAATATTATTTGTATGAATACTCCCGGACAAAATTCCAACGCAGTTGCCGAACTTGCTTTTGGCATGATGGTTTATATGGCTCGTGGTAAGTTTAATGGTAAATCTGGAACTGAACTTAAAGGTAAAACTGTTGGCATTCATGCTTATGGTAATGTAGGATTGAATGTAGCGAGAATTGCCAAAGGTTTTGATATGCAAGTGATTGCTTTTGACCCATATGTGGATAATTCAATAATGGAAGCTGATGGTGTTAAACCGGTTGATTCAATTGAAGAATTATATAATACAAGTGACTACTTGTCTATTCATATTCCTTCAATTCCAGCTACTCAAAAACTTATTGATTTAAGACTTATCTCCATAATGAAACCCGGAGCGATTATCATAAATACTGCAAGAAAAGAAGTTATTAATGAAGAGGATATGATCAAGGTTTTTGCGAATAGGGAAGACTTAAAATTTGCATCTGATATTGCGCCGGTGAGAGCAAATGAGATGATCGGAAAATTTGGAGATCGAGTTTATTTTACTCCAAAAAAAATGGGTGCACAAACATTAGAAGCTAATGTAAACGCCGGAGTTGCTGCAATCAATCAGATCATCGCTTATTTCGAGAATAATGATACAACTTTTCAAGTTAATAATTAAAATAGAAAATTAAAAACAATAAATTCCAAAGGAAGAAAAATGAGAAAATTGAATCACAAAGTATTCATTTTTATTTTATTAACTTTTTTTGCATCATTGCTTTTTGCACAAGAAGTTAGTATGGTTAATGCAGGTATTAAATCTGCAATAAACTCTAACAATGTAGATCCGCAGAGGTCACGGGAAGTCTATCAACTCGATGACGGCAGCTCGGAAAACACACTTGGTTTGAGTGTTCCAAGTGATTTTATGATTCTGAATGGTTTCTAGGCAATTGCCGGGTCAGAAACAATTGGATATATCAGTATTGCCTGGGGAATGCCGGGAGCAGGAACACCTTCAGGTCATCCTGTAAGACTTATTCTCTACGATGATCCAACTAATGACTGGGACCCTAGTGATGCGGTATATCTAACAGAAGCTTCAACGAACATCACTAATCCTGATACGGACATATTTACAACTGTTACGATACCTTTTACTATGGTTAGCGGTGTTTTTTATATAGCTTCTTTATATGAAAATACACCAGGTTTTTACCCATGCTCGCTTGATATGACTTCATCTCAAGGTTCTTCCTGGTATGTTTGTACAACATCGCCGGGTACTTTTGATGTTAACAATATAGGTAATCCTTCCTATACTGCTCCTCTGGATTTAATTGGCAATTACGGTTATCCCGGTAATTGGCTTCTTCGTGCTGATCCTAGTCTACTACCGGAAATTGAAGTTACACCACTTTCCTTTGATATAAACCTGGAACTTGGTGAGATGGATACTCAAATTCTTACTATTGAAAATACTGGAGCATCTGATCTGGATTTCATCATAACAAAGGAATTAACATCCAGCGAAAGAATTGAATCTGATATTTCTACTAACTCCAATTCACGGGCTATAGGTGATATTCTGGGTAATTATGGTAATTCAGCAGCTGGTTCTACAGGAATGGTTTTAGTTGATGATCTGTTTTATATCGTAAATTATAGTATTTTTCATTTAGATGTTTTTGATCCTGTTAACCAAATTATCATAGCTTCATATCCTATACATAATGAATGTTATGGAATTACCTGGGATGGAACATATCTTTGGATTGGAGATGAAAACGGAGAAGTATTCTCATATAATCTTGATGGCACCTCAGCAGGTGGTTCATTCAGTTGTCCTTTTGCGTTTTACCCTGCATTAACCTGGGATGGAGCTTACTTCATAGTTAACCTGGCATTTAATGTGATGAATCCAACTTTCTACAGGTTAGATAATACCGGCGCTGTAATTGAAATGTTTACCTCGAGTTTTGGTTATGATTCAAGCCAGATTGTCTGGGTACATGAACATGAAGACGGGAATTTATGGAGTTGTGATGTGTGGGGTACTTATGTATCACAATTAAATCTTGACAGCGGTTCTGGAACTGCCCAGTTTATTACACAGTTTACACCACCCGATGCAGGAGAGACCCATTCCATTACCCACGACAGTTTTGACCTGTGGCTGAGTGACTGGGACGGTCATCTTTATAAAATTGACGATGGCATAAATGAAGGATGGCTTTATTGTAATCCTACCAATGGAATCATTACGCAGGAAAATATATCATATATTAATGTATCATTTGATGCAACCAATCTGGTTAATGGAATTTATGAAGCTAATCTGCATATCATTAATGATGATCCCGATGAAGGTTATCTGGAGATCCCTGTTACATTGACGGTAGCACCTCCTATAGAGGCAGAAGCAATTTTCCCTGCTATTACACAACTTCATCAAAATCATCCGAATCCGTTCAATCCGACCACAACTATCAGCTTCGACCTGGTAAATACTGGAAAGATTACTTTAAATGTTTACAATATCAAAGGAGAACTTGTAAGAACGTTAGCTTCCGAAAATTATCCGGCTGGACAGAATTCGATTTTATGGAATGGAGAAGACAATAATGGTAACTCAGTTTCTTCGGGAATCTATTTCTACAGTCTGAAAGCAGGAAATCATGAAGAAACTAAAAAGATGATACTTCTGAAATAAGAGAAATACGTACAATAAAGCCCCATCGTTTTCTGGTGGGGCTTTATTGATTTGTAAAATTGAAAGACTTACTACATTCCAAGCAGCTTGAAAACACCAAATAATTTCAAGCTGGCAATAATAATTGCGATCGTGAGAACTATTTTCACAAATCTCTCTCCTCTGGTGATAGCAGCTTTAACACCAATGAATGCACCAATGACGTTTCCGGCAGCAAGTACGAGACCGTACTTCCAGATCACTTTACCAGAATAAGCAAAAATTATCACAGCAAAAACAGTATAACACATAATGATAAATACTTTTATTGCATTAGCTTTAATGAGATCGAATTCTTCAATTAGATTTAATGTAGCGAGAAAAATAAAACCAACACCAACCTGGATTAAACCACCATAAAATCCAACGATCAGGAAAATGATGAACTCAAGCCATTTGGGTAACTTCTTTGTGAGTGATGATCTCTTTTTATGTGGTTTAAGCATTAAGATAAGTATAATGATAAATACAATGGCAAGGATCTTGTCGTAATATGCAGAAGAAATATTAATTGCAGAGATGGAACCAGCTATTGCGCCAATGATGGCAGCGATCGTGATATGGATTATTGAGCCAACTTCCAAAATCTTATGTTTATGGAATCTGTAAGATCCAGTAATATTCTGAAGAAGTATGGCAACACGATTTGTGGCATTTGCCATCGGAGAGGGTATTCCTGCGATTATTAGGATTGGAATAACAAGAGCTGAGCCGCCACCTGCGAGTGTATTGAGGAAACCTGCTATTATTCCAACTAAAAACAAAACAATTAATAAGATCATATCCTGTCCGATTATTTTTTCTTCTAAACTCTAAAGCTCTCATCAGATGTCAAATATTATCATTAATATTAACTGATTATATTCATATTGACATAGAGATAATAATAAAAATGATAGCAATCGTTTTGTGGAGGAATTAATGAAGAAAATGATATTCATTTTGCTGACTATACTTTCTGTAAGTTTATGGTCAGATCTTAATTTTGGTAAAGGACTATTTAATGATGGCTTATTTGATGAAGCAATAAATGAATTTGAAAAAGTTATTGCTTATTCTCCAACCTCTGATGATTCTCAGGAAGCAATTTTTTTAATAGGAGAAAGCTACAGGGAGAGAGAACAATTTGTTAAGGCAGAATCAGCATATAATAGATTATTAGAAGGATTCCCCGGTTTGTTGTTCCGTGATAAAGTTTTGTATTATCTGGCTCAAGCACAATTCGAACAACAAAAATTTAATGAAACATCTGAAACCTTGAATTCTCTGATCGAGACTTATCCAAACTCAAATTTTAGCAAAATGGCACTATCACAATATTTGGAATGCTTATTTGAATTGAAACAATATGACAATGTGATCATTAAAGGTCGAAAGATCGTAAGGAATTATAAAGATTATCATAATATTCCGGATGTTCTTCTCTGGTTAGCGGATGCACGTCTTGAAATGCAAATGCGGGGAGAAGGGAAAAAAATCCTGGATGAAATTATTAATGATTATCCTGATCATATCTCGCGATGGAAGGCAGTGGAAAAACAGATCGAGATCACAGAAAAGGAAGAAGGAACCAAAAAAGCTTCAGAAGTTTTAGCTGTTATGCTTAAAGAAGATATGCCACGTAATTACGAGGAGAAACTTTGTTTCAAACTGGCTGATTATTACGTTAATTTACAAGATTTCCCAAAAGCTTATTTTGAACTTTCCAATTTAATAAATAAATTCTCAAGTTCACTCCAACTTGATGCATATATTTTAAAATTTACCTCAGTGCAGATAGAATTAAAGAAATTCACAGATATCAAAAATGATTATGCTAAATATAAAAAAGTATTTCGGGAGAGTGCTAAAAAGGATGTGTATCTATTGCAGATTGCACAAGCTGATTTTTTACTAAATAATCTCGATTCTGCCAACGACTGGCTGAATGAAATTTCCACAGACAACGGTATTATCTTATACAAAAAACAATTGCTAAATGCGGATATAATGGTTGCTTCCGGGAAATTTACAGATGCTGTAAAAGAATATAAAAAACTGTTGAACAATGAATTTGCTTCGAGGGATGAGTTATTACTGGTGCTCGGAGATATCTACTTCGAGAAATTCCAGCAATACAATACAGCAAAAAAATATTATCAGTGGATATTAACTGAATACTCCGCTAATGATCTTCAGGATGAAGCTTATTACAAAATTGCTTTATGTTTAGAAAATCTTGATGAATATGAAGGTGCTGTAACTGAATTGGAACAGATCGACCTTCAAAAGGTAGAGAATACGGATTTAAGAAAGAAGATCACAAATAAACTGGAATACCTTAAGAAATTTAAAAAACGTGATTATGAAATGGCTTTTAATAATTTGGTTAGCTCTTTAATAGATAATTCATATAAAACCGATACAAAAGAACTTAAAGATAATCTGCAAAATATTCTTATCACTGATCTCAAAGACCATGAAACAGCTATCAGAATTCTTGGTGATGGATCTGATCCGGAAAACTATTACAGAAAAGCAGTATTATGGATCCAAATCGCAGAGAAATATAAGTATGAATCAAAAGACAATTTGGCGGACGAATGCCTGATGAAAGTGGATGCAATAACTTCTAAACTGGATAAAATAAATCATGCTGACTGGTTGGAAGAAATATATATTCGGAAACAACTTTTGCAAAATTCTGAACTTAACTCAGAATTATTAACGAAGATGAAAATATTTGTAGAAAATAATTCGCACAATATGGCTGCAAATGAATTCAGATTACAAATTGGAAAATACTATATTTCTCATAATGAAATTGATAATGCTACAAGATATTTTGTTGATCTTGTAAACAACTCAGCAATTGATGATGTAGAATTTTATAATGCCAAAATACACTTAGCAGAATATTACTATTCAAAAAATGATGATGCTAAAGCATTACAATATTACAAGATAGCTGATGATTATATTAAACTTAATAATCCACTTGTATATTTCCACTATGCTGTTGTTCTGAATGAACTTGGGGAAAAAAAGGATGCTGGAGATAAGCTTGCTTTCCTTGTAAATAATGCAGAAAGATTTGAACAATATCCCAAAGTTATTCAATATTTCACAAGAGCTTTACGAGAGACTGAGGATTATAAAAACGCAATAAAATATCACTTACTTCTGCCCGAAAGCGATAGAACGGATGATACTTATAAACTCCTTGCTAATGATTATGAAAAGTTGGGCAATAATCAAAAAGCAAAAGAAGCCCTGATGCATATTATAGAAAAAAGTGAGGATGATCTGGCAAAACTTGCTCATCTGCAATTTACAACAAATGATCTAGAAATGGCAAAATATACTTATGGTGAACTTGCCAAAAACAATAAAGCTAATTTGAAATATTTTGAAATGCTCGGTCACATAAATTTTGTTCAAGAGAATTATCTTGAATCTGCAGTGAATTACAAAAAAATAATTGATAAATTGGGTGATAATGTATCGGGATATGATAATATCAGATCTGTTGCCAAAGAGAACATTATAGCTTTATATAGAATTGAGAACAGACCCAAAGCTGAAACACTTGCGAAGAAATTTCAAAAGCAATTAACTGATAAAGACAAAAATGAAATTGAAGTAAACCGCGGAATATATTATAAAAAAATTGATAAGAAGAAGGCTGAATCAATATTCACAAAGCTTCTCAAGAAGAAAAATCTAACCAGTGACGTAATGATCAAGGCTTATTTCTGGCGAGGGATTGTAAGATTGGAAAAAGAAGAATTAGATAATGCAGAAGCTGATTTCTTAACAGTCTCAAATTCGATAGATATTGAAATGAGCAATCAGGCACATCTTAAACTGGGAACAATAAATTTTTCCAAAGAAAATTACCAGAAAGCGCTTTCTCATTATTATAAAGTTATTGAGAATGATGAAGATGGAGAGCTTGCTTTTGATGCTGCCAGAAATTTTGCATTTGTCTGCAAAACGATGAAGGAATGGCAAAAAGCTATAGCTGCCTACCAGATAATCCTGGAACGTTGGGGAGATGAAGGATTGGAAGCAAAAACAGTTTTCGATATCGCCTTCTGCCACTTCAGAGATAAAAAATATTCTCATGCTATTGAGATGTTCACTCGTGCTATTCCTCTTCTTAAAGATAAAGAAACTCAGGCGGAAGCACAATATTGGATCGGGGAATCACTGTTTGGTATGGAAAACTATGAAGATGCAGTTTCCGAATTATTGAAGGTTGGTTATAATTATCCGCAATTCACCCAGTGGGCAGCTTCAGCTGAACTTAAAGCAGGAGAAGCTTACCAAAATATTAACCAGTTTGATAAAGCTGCTCAAATATATGAGCGGATTATCAACAAATATGGACAATACAGCCAATGGGGAACAGAAGCCAGTAATCGCTTGCAGACTTTGAAATAAAAACTTTTGTTATCTGTCACACTGAGTAGGAGTGAAGCGACGTATCGAAGTGTACAAAATGATTATTCAGTTTTTTATCCTTCGATACATCCGGCAGCTGCCGGACACTCAGGATGACAAATATGATATTTATTGATACAGGATTGAATAAATCAGTGAACAAAAAAGTGTATTAGCCACAACTGAAATAATTGGAGAAATGTAATGAAGCTAAAATTAGTTATTCTTGCAATATTCATCTTGTATTTTACATTATTAGCTTCTAATACAATTATAGACACTCTCTATAGTATACCATACTTAGATGGTGATATTACCTATGATTGGGACACTCATACATTCTTTTATAATACAGGTGATACTTTTTTTACCTGTGGAGATTATGGATTTATTAATTTTGCAACAAGTAGGGGATATTTATCATTCGATCTACCCGATACCCCGGAAGGTTATGAGATTCTACATGCAGAAATATTCGTTCATCAATATTTTTCAGTTGGAAATGGTGTATCCGGACAATTTCCTATTTGGGATATCATCCCACTACCTGATACAACAGGTTGTATTGTAGATCATATTAATTATGGTAATCAACTCACTCCCGATGATTGGACAGCGGGTGATCCTGGAGATCCTCAAACACTTAACTCGAATATCGGTGTTATCAGTGATAATGCAATAGATGAATTTAAAAACCTGGAAGTAACATCTAGCATACAAGAAGACTATGATACAGGAAGAGATAAAACACAATACCGTCTTCGCTTCATGGTTAACAACGACTGGGATCAATATGGTGATGGTTTAAGATTTACTTCAGGAAATGGATATTTATATGAATGCCCATTTATTGTCTATACTTGGTGGGATGGAGTTAATAGTGCAGATAATTACGAATTATCAAATACGAATAAAATATTAAACGTATACCCGAATCCTTTTAATTCTTCTACAACCATTTCTTATCAATTAAGCTGTGATCAAAACGAACAGATAATGCTGGAGATCTATAATATCAAAGGGCAGAAAGTGGATACACTTATTCCGAGCTTGTGTCAACCGGCAGCTGCCGATCGAGGAGAAGTTATCTGGAATGCAGAAGATCAAACATCAGGAATCTATATAATTAAGATTTCTAATTTAAAAGAAAAATATGTGAAGAAAATTACATATTTAAAATGAAG